>DESD01000048.1:57595-85670 GCA_002361935.1 Ruminococcaceae bacterium UBA3323
AAAAATGCGCAGCCGAAGCTGCGCAATAAAACGCCTGCTCCAACTGTCGCCAAACAATCTAATATCAAATACTGTATCACATACTAACATCGATATAACAAAGCAAGCATTTTTGACAAACACTTACGATGTTAATATGTGCATATTCAATTAGATTATTTGGCACACTTATTCTATCATACTAGGTAAAATTCGTCAACAAAAAAACGGAGCGACAAGGGGATCGTTCCAGACGAATGCTGCATTTATTTTCCCTCTTTTTTATTGTACTGCAATTTGCGGTAATCATCAATACAACAAAACGCAGTTACATATAATAACATTGGTGATTATATGTATAAAAGAATTCGGGATTTGCGTGAAGATGCAGATTTAACGCAAAAAGAAATAGCAAAAGCTTTAAATTGCTCTCAGCAGGTATATTCAAATTACGAATTAGGACAACGAGATATTCCAACTGCAATTTTGATTGCACTTGCAAAATTGCACAACACCACAACCGATTACATTTTAGGATTAACAGATAATCAAAATAAGCATTAATCCTTACCAAATCCTACACTGCCTATTATATACCATTTCGGTTTATAAGTCAATATACCAATGCGGTATGTCATATAATATTTTCGGTGGTATTATATGAAGCTAAGATTAAAGGATATCAGAGAAGATAAAGATATTAAACAAATGGAGGTTGCGGCATTTCTGAATTGTTCACAGGTTTGCTATTCCCGTTACGAAAACGGACAAAGGGATATACCGCTGAATACATTATGCTTACTTGCCGAATTCTTTAATACCACAACCGATTACATTTTAGGATTAACGGATAATCCGAGCAGGCGTTAAAAAAAGCAGTTCACTTTTGTGAACTGCTTTCGTTTTTGCCATATGAACAATTATTTCTTATCAATCTGCTTTGAATATTTAGCAAGATAAACGGTTCTCATAAGGAAGCATTCCATTTTCGGAACATAATGCGCTCTGTTGAAAATGCTTACATCAACAACTGCAGCACAGCCCTTATCCATAATAATTTCAAGAGCCTGCATATCGCCGTCACTGTTACCGGTTACAAGCGCACCGTTGCCCTGAATCAGAACAGCGTTTCTGCCCTTAACAGCCTTTGCAATATTCTTGGCGCAATCGTCTGTATCGCCGTCTATCCACGGGCTGCATTTTACATCAAGGCCAACAATCTGTGCAAAATCATCAATCATAGGAATCATAGGATCGCCTGTGCAGGAAACAGCGATAACATCAGGTGTTGCCAGATGCTTAATCATTGTGCATTTTTCGGAAAGATAGATTTCCCTGTGAATTTTAGCGCATTTCGGAGCAATGCCGTTAATGCCAAGACCCGTTTCCATATCAACATCAACAGTTGTATCGCCTACGGTAAGCGTAAACATATTTCCGTTTCTTACCGATGCGCCGAGATCGCAGATTGTTTCAGGCATTTCGCCTGCATCCTTCTTTCTGAGGAAATAATTTCTTTTATCATCATCAGAATAGGATCTTGCCCAAGAGTGGCGCATATAATTATCCTTGATAACTCTTTCGCAGCATTTTTCAAGGGTTTCGGCAATACTGAAGGCCTCATCATAGGATTTGCCCATACAGAGCGTGCCGTGGTGCATAAGCATAATTGCGTAGCAGTCCGGATTCAGCACAATGCAGTTTTCAACCTTTTTGCGAAGTGAATTTGTTGTTGACATTGCATAATCGGCAGTTGGAACTCTTTCACCGAGCACATCTTTATATTCGGCATAAACATTTCTGATTTCCATGCCTGTGATGCTGACAATTGTTGCCGCCCTCTGATGCGTATGAATAACAAAATCAACCTCCGGATGATGCCTGTACGCAGCAGCGTGAACACCCTTTTCCGAAGACGGCTTGATATCGCCCTCATATTCGCAGTCTTCAATATTAACAACAACGATTTCCTCAGGTGTTAAATCCTCATAAGCTCTTCCTGAAGGCGTAATAACAAACTGAGTATCTGAAATGCGGGCAGAAACATTGCCCCATGTGCGGGCAATAAGGCCTGTTTCAATAAGCTTTTTGCCTGCATCAACAACTAATCTTTTAGCTTCTTCAATTTCGTAAGCCATAATTTTCTCCTTATCATAAAATGAATATTCTAAAAACCAAGCAAAGGGAGTAGGAAAACCCCACTCCCTTGTTATCATGGATTAATAATCAATCTTTACACACTTTGAAAGCACTTTGTCAAAACGCTTGATGCATTCATCAATATCCTCTTCAGTGTAAGCACTTGAAGTGTAAAGACGAGAGCCTGCAAGCGTTACAAGACCTTCTGCCATATAAGCAGCACCCATATACTGCATTTCTGTTTGGCGGATACTTGTCTGCTTAAGTGTTGAAGGAATCGTCCAAGGCTTCTTCCAATCAACTTTGAAGTGCATGGTTGCAACAGTATGAAGATGGCAAACAGAGCCGATATTGTAGCAAACGAAAGGAAGATCATACTTTTTGATTGATTCATTAATGCCCTTAACAAGGCGGTCAGCCATCTGACCTGCAACCTGGCAGGCATTTCTCTTTTCAATTTCGCAGATTACTGTATAGCCTGCACAGCAGGAAATAGGAGTAGCAGCCATTGTACCGCCGCACATTGCCTTATGAATCTTCTTGCCTTCAGCCTTATCAAGACCTGCACCAAGATATTTCATAACTTCCTTGTGACCGCCGATACCGCCTGCACCCGGATAGCCGCCGGCAATAATCTTACCGAAGATTGAGATATCAGGATCAATACCATAATAGCCCTGAGCGCCTGAAAGACCGATACGGAAGCCGGATACAACCTCATCGCAAACAAGGAGAGCACCGTACTTGCGGCAAAGAGCCTGAACGCCCTTCGGGAAGTCCTTATCAACAGGACGTGTTGCTGATTCCGGACCGATTGGCTCAATGAATACAGCAGCAGTACCGCCGCGGAATTTATTAAGTATAAGTTTCTTTTCAAGGGATTTAAGATCATTCGGGAAGAATTCCTGTGTGTGCTTGAATACGAACATCGGAACACCGTGTGACTGAAGGTTAAGTGTACCCGGAACACGCATACCCCATGCAAGCTGATCTGACCAGCCGTGGTAAGCGCCGCCCATTTTGATAATATTCTTATGGCCTGTAGCAAGACGTGCAACACGAACAGCGCACATACAAGCTTCAGTACCTGAACCGAGCATACGGAACATTTCTACTGACGGAACACACTCTGAAATCTTCTTTGCAAGCTTATATTCGTAAGGATGGAAAAGACCTGTTGATGGGCCGCAGTCGTCAAGAAGCTCTTTAACCTTCTCTTTAACTACATCATCATTTGAACCGATGATTGTAGGACCGCCGGCCTGAAGGAAGTCAAAATATTCATTGCCGTCAACATCATACAGCTTATTGCCCTTTGCCTTTACCATAACGATTGGGAAGGGATAGTTAAAAGCAAGGTTATGCTGAACACCGCCGGGAATGATATTCTTTGCTTCTTCAATCTGCTCTTTGGATTTTTTGCATTTCTTTGCGAAATACTCTTCTTCATACTCTTTAAGAGCTTCTCTGCTGATTGAATAAATTGGTTTTTTGATGAGCGCATCAAGCTGTGAAGTAAGAATAGCTGCATCAGGATACTCTGTAATAGCGAATCTTGTATCCATAAATTTTCCTCCTTTAATTTTTAAGTGAGCTTCCACTTAATTATATTTGATGTGAGCCACTGCTCACTTTATTTACATATTAAGTATATCACTTTTTAACGATTTGTCAAACGCTTATTTATATTTTTTTGTTTAAATTTGTTACTAATTATTGCAGTAATTTGAATTATGTGTTACTATGTTTACACTATGTTTAAGCTATGGGAGAGGGATTTGTTGCACTTGCATAAAAATAAAAAAATACTTTTGTGCAATGCTACAAAATTTTAAAAAATGATAAAACATTATAAAGAAGCCTTTGAAAAAATTCCCGAAGAACGCAAAGAAAATATTCTTGAGGTTGGGATAGACGAATTTTCTTCAAAGGGCTATGAAAACGCCAATATAAATGTGATTGCCCACAATGCAGGAATCAGCATCGGATTAATGTATAAATATTTTTCAACAAAGGAAGATTTATTTTTAACCTGCATTACAAGGGGAATGAAAATTCTTGAGGATGCCGTTGATGAAATTATGGTAAGCAAAGACAAACTGCTTGTTAAGGCGGAAAAGCTTATCCGTGCAACCTGCGAGCTTTCAAGAAAAAATATCAAATATATAAAATTGTATAATGAATTAACCGCTGAAAAGGACAGCGAGCGAGCAATTATGCTTGCAAGAGAAATTGAAAGCATAACAAGCCGCAAATATATAACCATTATTGCGCAGGCTCTTGCAGGAGGAGATGTTCGCCAGGATCTTGATCCAAGGCTTTTTGCCTTTTTTCTTGATAATCTTCTTACAACGCTTCAGTTTTCCTTTACCTGTGAATATTACAGGGAAAGACTGAAAATATATACAGGCGTTGATACAGATGAGCTTCATGACGATGAAATAGTAAATCAGCTTTTAAAATTTATAGAATCTGCATTTACTTTTGAAAAAAAGAAAAGTGATTACACGGAGGAAAAATGATGGGTAAATATGTTATTACTTACGACATCGGCACAACCGGAATTAAAACCTGCCTTATTGAGATAGACGAGGAAATCAAAATCCTTGGCTCTGCAACACTTGGCTATAAGCTTTATGTTGACGATGAAACCGGTGTTAAGGGCGGTGCCGAGCAGCACGCAGATGAATGGTGGGATGCCATGTGCATTTCAACCAAAAGCGTTTTTGAAAAGGTTCCTTATGTCGGAAAAGAGCAGATTGAGGGTATCTCCTTCTGTTCTCAGATGCAGGGCCTTGTTCTTGTTGACAAAGAGGGCAACTGCGTTCGCCATCCTATGAGCTATATGGATCAGCGTGCAAGAGAAGAGCTGAAAAAAGGAATTGCGCACGGTGTTCAGATTGCCGGCGCAGAGGTTTCAAAGCTTCTCAAATATCTTAAATATACAGGTGCTGTAAGCTCCTCCGTTAAAGATCCTATCTGGAAATATAAATGGGTTGAAGCACATGAGCCGGAAATTTTTGCAAAGGTTTACAAATGGCTTGATGTTAAAGAATACCTTATCTGCCGTGCAAGCGGTGAATTTGTTATGACAGAGGACAGTGCCTTTGCCACACTTCTTTATGATACAAGAAAGGGGCACGAGGGCTGGTGCAAGCCTATCTGCGATATGGTTGGCGTTGATATGAAGCACCTGCCGGTAATTAAAAAGTGCACCGAAAAGGTTGGCGAGATTACGGAAAAGGCTGCCGAAGAGCTTGGCCTTGCCGCAGGAACTGCCGTATTCGGCGGCGGCGGAGATGCTTCTCTGATCGGCGTTGGTGCAGGCTCGGTTGCTATTGGTGATACACATATTTACAGCGGTACATCAGGCTGGGTCGGCACGGTTGTTAACAAGCAGGTAGTTGACGCAAGTGCGATGATGGCAGCTATTGTTGGCGCAGACCCCGGAAAATACAACTATTTCGGCGAGCTTGAAACATCCAACAAGTGTGTTGAATGGGTTAAGGATCACTTAGCGCTGGACGACATCAGAGTTTATCTTCACGACAAAAATGTTTCAGACGCAGTAGAAGCATTGCAGATTAATCTTTACGATTATATGGAGCAGGTTATTGACACGGTTCCTGCCGGCTCTAACGGAACAATCTTTACGCCGTGGCTGCACGGCAACCGCTGCCCGTTTGAGGATCCGAACGCCGCAGGCATGTTCTTTAACATAAAAATCGAAACCGGCAAAACAGAGCTGATAAGAGCTGTTGTTGAAGGCATATGCTTCCATATGAGATGGATGCTTGAAAGACAGGATATTAAAAAAGAGGTTAAAATTTCAAAAGTTATCCGCTTCTGCGGCGGCGGTGCTCTGGGCGGAGTTACCTGCCAGATTCTTTCGGATATTTTACAGCGTGAAATTGAAGTTGTAGACAGCCCGCAGAATGTTGGTGCAGTAGGCGCTGCAGCCTGCATTGCGGTAGGACTTAATCTTATCCCGTCACTTGAGCATGTTAAAAACCTTATTCCTGCCAAAAAGCATTATTATCCGAATCCGGAACACAAGGATGTTTATGACAGAAACTTCAGAGTTTTCCAGAATCTTTATAAATGCAACAAAGAAAACTTTGAAATTTTGAATGGTTAAGTTGAACAAAATAAGGTTCAGCAACTCTGTTGTTTAATACATATATAATATACTGCTGTTCAGAGAGAGCCAAGGCTCTCTCTTTTTTTGCCTGTTTCAAAAATTTAACAAAAACAGAACATTATTTTACTGAAATTTTACAAATAATAAACTTATATTCAATCGCTGTTGTTTAAATTTTTTCCGAGGTGAAAAACATGAGTATATTTAATATCCTGACATTAATAGGCGGACTTTCGCTATTCTTATTCGGTATGAATTATATGGGCAGCTCCCTTGAAAAACTCGGTGGGGGAAAATTTGAATCTATTCTTGAAAAAATGACAAATAATCGTTTTAAAGGTCTGCTTTTAGGTGCAGCGGTTACGGCAATTATTCAATCCTCTTCGGCAGTAACCGTTATGGCAGTCGGCTTTGTTAATTCCGGAATAATGGCATTAAGTCAGGTTACGGGAATCATAATGGGCGCAAACATCGGCACAACGATAACAAGCTGGCTGCTTTCACTTACGGGAATTGAAAGTTCAAATATATTAATCAGCCTTCTGAAGCCATCTTCATTTACACCGGCTCTGGCACTTATCGGAATCATTTTGTATTTATTCTGCAAAGGCGAAAAGAAAAAGAATATCGGCTCCATTTTAATTGGATTTGCCGTTTTAATGTTCGGAATGGAATCAATGAGCGGAGCAGTTGAACCGCTTAAGGATGTTCCTGAATTCACAAGCCTGCTCACAAAATTTTCAAATCCCGTTTTAGGTTTGCTGGCAGGCATGTTGCTTACCGCCGTTATCCAATCCTCATCGGCAAGTGTAGGCATACTGCAGGCACTTACCGTAACCGGTTCCATAACAATCGGAACGGCATTCCCGATTATTTTAGGCCAGAATATAGGCACCTGCATAACCGCTTTAATCTCTTCAATCGGAACCAGCAAAAACGGAAAAAGAACATCCGTTATTCACCTGGCATTCAATACAATCGGCGTTGCACTGGCAATGAGCTTATTCTACGGAATCAACGCTGTTGCAGACTTTTCATTTATTAACAATTCCATTAATGCCGCAGGGGTTGCCGTAATTCATTCCCTGTTCAACATATTTGCAACCGTTGTTCTGTTTCCGTTCGGACGCCTGCTTGAAAAGCTTTCCTGCCTTATTATTAAAGACGGTAAAAACGGAAAGACGGATGCACTTGTTGACAGAAAATTTCTATTCTCACCCTCCTATGCAATCAACAAAGCTGTTGATGAATGCTGCAAAATGGGAGAACTGGCTAAAAGCAACATTATGCTTTGCCTGGATTTCATAAACGATTATTCGGAAGTAAATGATAAAAAAATAACAGATAATGAAAAAAAGCTTGACAATTATGAGGACAAGCTGCAGACCTATATTATGAAATTAAGCGCTATGGACTTGAACACGGAGGAAGCAGTAAAAATATCCAAGCTAAGCCATGCAATCGGAAATTTTGAAAGAATAGGCGACTATGGCATTAACATTTTAAAAGCTAAAAGAAAAATGCAGAAGCAAAAAGTAAACTTCTCACACGAAGCAAATTACGGTATAGAGGTGATGAGTGATGCCGTAAGCGAAATTGTTGAAAAATCACTTAAGGCATTTGTTGATGACGATGTTGAGCTTGCCAAAACCATTGAGCCGCTTGAGCAGGTGATAAACAATCTGAACACTGAGCTTCGTGCCATGCACGCAAAAAGGATGCAGAAGGGTGAATGCAGCATAGATAACGGCATACTGTTTTTTGATATCATCAATTCCTTTGAACGTATTGCCGACCACTGTTCAAATCTTGCAGTCTGCACCATTGAACTTTCACAGAAAAGCTATCAGCCTCATTCCTATTTGAGAATAATCAAAAATGTTGACAATAAAACGTTTTCGGAAGTTTTTGAAAAATACCTGGAAAAATATAAGCTTTAAATCTTACTAACAGTTATTTCTCTATTGAAGGCAAAAGGCATTTGATACAAAAAAGGGGGCAGCCAATGGCTGCCCCCTTTGATTTCCATTTAATCCAAAAACATTATTTCCATTTCTGTATAATGGACGGATTATCAAATATTTTATCAAGCCTTTCCATAAACGGAACACAATCGCCGTAATCAAGTGCACGGTGATCAATAGCAATTGTAATCGGAAGAACGGAACGGATTTCAATCTTTTCATTTCCGTTTTCATCCACCTTGACAACAGGACGTCTTTGAATTGCATTAATGGCAAAAGCGGTAGTTTGAGGAGGAATAATTTCCAAAAGGAAGCAGGCACCCTTCTGTTCCCTGTAAATTGAGCCGAGATTGGTGATGGTAGTTGTTCCCTGTTCAATATCATGCCTTGTCAACCGGTCTTCAACCGGAATGGAATAATACTCTTTTTTACTGTTTCCGGAAAGATTGCTTACTCTGTGAGGTCCGGGCATTTTTGAGCCGAACAGCTTATTCAGTGCTCCAACAATATTGCCTTTTTTAAGACCCTCAAGAGTATAGTTCAAAGATACCTGATACATCGTTTCATCCATATCGGAATTATTGGCTCTGCGAATGGTATCCTTAATCTGCGCAGTAAATTCCGTTAAAGATTTATTTCCCATATCATGAAGATTAACCGTCATCATTTCTCCCGATTTTAAAATCATCGGCATGGATATGTCTATATTGTCATTATAGTTCAGTGTTCCCCTTACAAGCTTTCTTCTGAAATCCAATGTACAGTTCATTTTCGGAGCTGCTTTTAATCCCTCACAGATAACCTTCATAACTGCAGTATTAACAGTTACCTTATCTTCTTTATTCTCTATTGAAGCATTAATCTTTTTAAGCTCTGCAAGAAATTCCGTAACGTCAGCTTCATAGCCCACTGCAGTATGCGGAATTTGCTCCCAGCTTTCACAGGTCATATTAGATACGATTTTTCTTGCAATTCCAAAATATTCTTTTTTATATACAGCCATATTTCCTATCTCCTTTAACGGCAAATTTATTATTTGCCCATATGATAACGATTTTGCAGAAAAACATCAATCAACTTTGATTTACACAGGTGTCAACCTTCGGTTGACATAAAAAAACGCCCATTTTAAGCCAAAAAATGAGCGTTTGAAATAGTTTATATTATTTTATTTTTCTTGTAACACAAACAATATAAAAGATAGGAATGGTTAAAAATATAATCCACATAGGATGCCAAAGATTTGCAAAAAAACCGCACATAAGATATATCAGCGTTACCAGAACGGGATAGCAAAAAATAACCGGCTTTTTCTTTTCAAAGGCAATAACTCCTGTATAGAAAAGCGGAATTGTCAGCAGCACAAGCCAGCCCGTTATCCAGCCTTTTGCACCGAAAAAAGAGCCGATAACCGCATACAAAACAACCATCCATATCGGATAAGAAATAAAAAGCCATCCTCTTTTTTTATGGGGCTTCGGTTCCTTATGATCCTGCTTTTCTATGAAAATGATTTTTGTTTCAGCCTTGTTTTCTTTTCCTTCCGAAACATCACTTTCAGCTTTATCCTCATTGTTTTCCGAAAATTCCCTGCTGTCTGTTTCTTCCGTTTCGCCGCATTTCAGAATTGTATCAACAGACACGCCGTAAAGCTCGGAAAGCTTTAAAAGGTTTTCGGTATCAGGCGTTGCATAGCCCTGCTCCCATTTGGAAACAGACTGCCTTGAAAGGCCCAGCCGTTCACCAAGCTTTTCCTGGCTTAAATGGTTCTTTATTCTGAGTTCTTTTAAATAGTCCCCCTGTTTAATAGACAAATAAATCCCTCCTTACATATTAATCCGAATACTGAGCTTTCTACATTTTAGCACAAAGAGATTTTAACATCAATAAATTATTTTTTTGGCAGCAAAACAGTAACCTTTGTTCCCTCATTTTCTTTACTCTCAAGCCTGACTGAGCCGCCGAGATATTCCGCACTGTGCTTAACAATGGCAAGCCCGAGCCCTGTTCCCCCGGTCTGCTTGGAACGGGATTTATCAACCCTGAAAAATCTTTCAAAAATTCTTTCCTGTGCACTTTCGGGAATTCCGATTCCCGTATCACGAACGGTAAGCACAATTTCACTTTTGTTGTTTTCAACGGAAACAAATACTCTGCCGCCGTCTACATTATACCTTATTGCATTTTCAACAAGATTATAAACCAACTCCTCAAGCAGTGATTTTGAGGCACGGATAAATGCTTCGCTTCCGTCAATAAGAATTTGAATATTCCGTTTCTGTGCTTCAACGGAAAGGGCATCCGCACAAGAGGAAGCGATCGCCTTTAAATCCACCGTATCAACAATCGGCTTAAAATCATACTCTTCAAGCTGAGAAAGCTGAATGATATCATGGGTTAAATTTATCAGTCTTTGTGATTCCTTATAAATAATACCGCCAAATCGGGAGGCATCCTCCCGGCTGACCTCTGTATTTTCAAGAATTTCACCGTAACCGGAGATAGCCGTAAGCGGCGTTTTCAATTCATGAGAAAGATTGGCAGTAAACTGCTTTGCAAGGTTTTCAAGCCTTGCCTTTTTATCAAGCTGGGTTTTGATTTTTTCGGTAAAGGGTTCAAGCTCATTATAAGGACAGTTTTCATCAATATGCTTTAAATCCTCTCCCATTTTTTCAATAGGCTTAACAATTTTCTTTGTTAATATATGAGCTGTAACAAGCGCAATTGCAGTGATTATCAAAAGCAGAATAAAAAACTGAAAGCTGTATTTTCCAAGAAGACGGAACACCTTTTGCAGCGTTACCTCGCCGGTTACAACAAAAACCGTGCAGATAATCAGCACGGTTATAACAGATGAGCATACTGCCACAAACATGGTTTTAGAAAAGATTTTGCTTACCAAACTATTTTCCAAGCTTATACCCCACATTTCTTATGGTTTCAATCAAGCTTCCGTTTTCACCAAGCTTTTTTCTGAGTGTAAGAATATGGCTGTCAACCGTTCGGGTTTCGCTTTCGCTGTTGTAACCCCACACCGTGTTTAAAAGCTGTTCCCTTGTAACTGCAATACCCTTGTTCAGCATAAGATATTTTAAAATCTCAAATTCCTTAAAAGTTAATTCAATCTCCTGATTGCAGGAATAAACCCTGTGCTTTTTATCATCAAGCGTTATTGTTTCATATTCGTAAACCGTTCTGTCGTCCTTTTTCTGGGTTCGGCGAAGAAGTGCTTTAATACGGGAAAGAAAAATCATAACCGAAAACGGCTTTGTTATATAATCATCCGCACCGCATTCAAGGCCCTTAACATAATCCATTTCCGAATCCTTTGCAGTAACCATAATAATCGGCATATCCCTGTATTCGGGATTTTTGCGAAGCTTTTTTGTAACCGCAAGCCCATCCTCAACAGGAAGCATAACATCAATGACCAGCAAATCGGGTTTTCTTTTTTCAAGAGCCGAATAAAAGCTTTTCGGCTCGGAAAAACCTTCTACCTCATAGCCGTTTCCGGAAACAGCATACATTTCAAGCTCTCTGACGCTTTCATCATCCTCAAGAATATAAATTAAAGCCATAGCCTTACCTCCTTTTCTTTTCAGAAATCAAAAACTGACTGAAACGGGTTTTGTGAAAATTAAAAACCAAGCAAGTGAAAAAATGCTTAACATCTTTTCACTTGCTTATATTAAATCAGTTTAAAGAATATTTTTCAAGATAAGAATCAAGTTTTTCGATAAAATCTTCATCATTTTCTTTAACATCGCTTACATATGAGTGAACATTGTAATCACCGCTCTTAATTTCAATCATGGAAAGAGCAAGATCACAGCAATGATCGGCAATATGCTCAATAGCACTTACTATATCCAGATAAGGAAGTCCCTGCTCAACAGTACACTCTCCGTTATCAATTCTTTGCATATGGCGCAGCTTAAGCTCTTTTTTAAGCTTATCAATAACATCTTCAAGCGGCTGAACCTTTCTAGCAAGATTAATATCATTCAGCTTAAATGCCTCACTTGTAACGGAAACGATTTTTGTTGCTGCCGCAATCATAACCGAAAGCTCATATTTTGCCTGATCGGAAAGATTAACCTTCTTTTTATTCATTGCTTTTCTTGCCGTTAAGATATCTTCGCTATAATCACTGATCTGTTCAAAATTTTCAATTGCATGATGCAGTATAAAAATATTTTTACTGTCTATATCGGAAAGATCCATCGAACTTATTTTTATAAGATAGGTTTCCAAAAGATCTTCGTATTTATCTGATTTTTCTTCATTATCTTTAATCAATTTTGCTTTTTCATCCGTATAATTCTTAACAATGGAAAGCGCACAAAGAGCAGTCTGCTCAACCATATCTGCCATTTTTATTGTAACCTCACGGCATTTTTCAACAGCAAATGCAGGGCTTGTAAGCAATCTGTCATCAATAAGAGGCTGCTTTTTCTTGTCTTCCTTTTCGCCTCTGATGGTTTTAACGGCAAGCGTTTCAAACTGCTTCGTAAACGGAAGAAGTATAACCGTTGAGAACACATTAAATGCCGTGTTCAAAATAGCAATCTGAACAGGAGAAATTGAACTGTCCATAAATGCAAAATTCACAAAATATTCAACACCATAGAATAAAGCACCTGTTACAACTACACCGATAATATTAAAATAAAGGTATATAAAAGCAGAACGCTTTGCATTTTTGCCTGTTCCCACAGAAGAAATAAGAACAGGAACACAGGAACCGATATTCTGACCGAGAATAATCGGAATTGCAGCACTGAAGCTTATGCCGCCGGAAAGTGCAAGAGCCTGAAGAATACCGATAGAAGCACTTGAAGACTGAACAACAGCAGCAAGAAGCGTACCGGCAATAATGCCGACAACGGGATTGCTGAAGGTCAGCATAAGAGAGGTAAAGTTTTCATCATCTGCAAGACCGGACATAGAATCACTCATAAGGGTCATTCCCATCATAAGAACGGAAAAGCCCATAATAATTCCGCCGACATTTTTTCTTTTATCATTCTTGCTGAACATCAAAACGAATACGCTTATAATTGCAAGAACCGGCGCAAAGGATGACGGCTTTAAAAGACCGATGATAAGGCTTTCACCGTTTATCTGCGTCAAGGATAAAATCCAGCCCGTAACAGTTGTTCCGATATTAGCGCCCATAATAACGCCGATAGCACGTGAAAGCTGCATAATTCCGGAATTAACAAAACCCACAACCATTACCGTTACAGCAGACGATGATTGAATAACAGCCGTTACAACAGCGCCCAAAAGAACACCCTTATAAGTTTTATCCGTCATTTTTTCCAGTATCTTTTCAAGCTTGCCGCCCGAAAGCTTTTCCAGCTGGTCGCCCATAAGGCTCATTCCGTAAAGGAAAAGGGCAATTCCGCCAAGCAGCGAAATTATTGAGAAAATATCCATTTTTCTACCTCTTTTATTCTTCCTCGTAAAATTTACCGATTACTCTTATAAATTATGTTTTTTTAGATTATATGAATTTCATTGAGAAAATATTGTTTTTGTGTCAAATCTATGTCAAATCATCAGCTGCCATATTTGTCATATGCATTTATTTGTGGTATACTTATTAATCCCCTGAACGGATATCATGCATTACATAAATGAAGGAGTGAAAAATATGGGATGGGTTCCTGTGAAAAGCAACATAAAGGTTCCTGTTTGGAAAAACATCATTTACGCTTTTAAAACCCTGTATTCATGCAGCAAAACATATATGATCTGGCACATTATTGATTTATTAAGCTATACTCTTTTCAACAGCTTCTTCAGAGGCGTATTGTTTTTAAAAGTGCTTTTGGGAATCATAGAGAAAAATATGGATTTCACCTATTATATTAAAAATCTTGTTCTTTTTCTTTTATGCGGTTTATTTTATGAATTTATATCCGTTTACAGTGATTATAAAACACTTGTCGGTGAAAAGAAAATGTTTAAAGCACTTAACAACAAAATATTCAAAAAAGCGGCAGAGGTAGATATAAGCTGTTATGAGGATCCCGTTTTTTATGATAAATATCAGAGAGCATCGGAAATTTTAACAGGCGGCTATTTTTCGGCATATGCATATGCCGTTTCCTCAGTTATAAGCAACTTTATTGCGTTTTTATCGGTTATCGGCATTGTTGCAACCATCAATTTTACATATCTTCTTTTTCTTTTGCCGATTGCTTTTGTATTTCTTATCGAAATTGCAAAAAGCAAGGTTGTTTATAAAAGAGATTTCAAAATGACAACAAACAACAGAATTAAGGCATACACCCAGCGCATTGTTTTTCTCAGGGATTATGCAAAGGATATCAGAACCTCGAATATCTTTTCTGTTATAATCAGCCGATTCAACAAAGCCGTTTCGTCCAATGTGGACATCCTTAAAAGCTACGGAATTAAGCTTTTTATCTTCAGCATGGTAAGCTCGCTGTTCGGCGAATTTATTCCGATTATCGGAACCTATGCCTTTGCAGGCTATCAGTTTATTTACACAAGTGCTCTTACGGTTTCGGGCTTTTCCGTTGTTCTTTCATCCATCAGTTCTGTAAGAAACACAACAGAAATGATGGCAAATGAATTTGCCGAGCTTTCGGCGGTTGCACTTTATTTTCAGAATCTGCGTGAATTCTTTGAATATGAAAGCAAGGTTGTTTCAGGCGAAAAAGAGCCCGGGGAGTTTGAAAGCCTTGAATTCAGAAATGTTTATTTTAAATATCCTTCTGCCCAACGATATTCGCTTCAAAATGTGAATCTGAAAATAAAGAAAGGGCAGACGGTTGCCGTTGTTGGTGTAAACGGAGCGGGAAAAACAACGTTTGTAAAGCTGCTGCTTCGCTTTTATGATGTTACGGACGGCGAAATATTTTATAACGGAATTAATATTAAGGAATACAAACTTGAAAGCTTAAGGCTGAAATTTGCAACTGTTTTCCAGGATTATAAAACCTTTGCACTTTCCGTAAATGAAAATGTTATGTGCAGAAGCTGCAGCGAAGAGGATAAGCTTATAGCTGAAAAAGCACTGAAGCAAAGCGGCGTTTACGATAAAATTCAGACACTTAAGGACGGTGCAGACACGATTCTTACAAGAGAGTTTGACGAAAACGGAGCCGGACTTTCCGGCGGTGAAGCACAGAAAACAGCTGTTGCAAGAATGTTTGCAAGTGACTTTGATGTTGCAATTCTTGATGAGCCGTCCTCTGCTCTTGACCCGATTGCCGAATACAAAATGTATGAAAACCTTATTCTTGCAACAAAGGACAAAACGGTTATTTACATATCACACAGACTTTCAAGTGCTGTTCTTTCAGATAATATTTTTGTTCTCGGAAACGGCTCTGTTATCGAAAGCGGCAGCCATAAAGAATTAATGGCGAACGGAGGCGCATATGCCGAAATGTTTACTCTGCAGGCATCAAGCTACAACAAAAAGGAGGGTGAGGATTATGAAGAAAACTGAGCATTCAACTTTTTCAAACATCTTTTTCTTCCTTGGAATTCTGTTTAAAATCTCCCCTGCCCTTGTAATCGGCGACTGCCTGTGGAAGATTATGCTCAATTTGCCGACAAGGCTTATTGCCGTTCTTGGTGTAAAATACGTTATTGATATCGCAACAGGCGATGATGACAAAACCAGAATTGTTTATGCGGTTATTATAATTGCAGCCGTAGTTATCACAAGCCGGATTTTAAGCTGGCTTTACAGAGAATTTTACTGGAATATTGCCAATGAAAAAACACAAAAGGGATTAAGCGAAAAATTTTATGAAAAGGCAAAGCAGCTTGACCTTGAATCCTACGACAATCCGCATTTTTACAACAGCTTTATTCTTGCAATGGAAGCCTCGGCAGGAAACTTTAAGGGGCTTATGAATATGGTGAGCGGTTATGTAAACGAGCTTGTTTCACTTGTTACAATAGGTACAATTATACTTGCTTTGGATCCAATCTGTCTTTTGATCATTCTTGTAACCATTGTTATCTTTACACCAATCAGTAAAAAAATAGGCAAACTTCAATCACAAAGAAGAATAGACAACAACCGGCTTCACCGCAGGGCCGATTATTTTGCAAGGGTTTTCTATTTGCAGGATTATGCAAAAGAGGTAAAAATGAACGGTATTAAATCGCTGCTGATAGACCGATACAACGAAGCGGCAGACGATGTTATAAAAAATCAAAGAAAATATGTTAAAAAGATAGACACTATATATTTCTTTCAGGAAAGCGGTGTTCACATTATCGGCTTTATGTTTATCCTGCCGCTTTATCTTGGATACTGTGTGCTGAAATCACACACACTGTCTGCCGGCGATTTTGTTGCAACCTTTAACGGTGCCGCAAATATTGCAACCTCCTTCGCATTTTTAACAATCCACGTTACAAGGAATTTTTCAGAGCAATCCAGAATGATTGAAAAATACAGAGAATTCCTTAAGGAGCAAAGCAGAATCAAAGACGGAGAGCATATAGCAGATAGTACTGCTGCCGAGGAAATAGAACTGAAAAATGTTTCCTTTACATATCCGGGAAACAGCGAGCCAACGCTTAAGAATATCAATTTAACCCTAAAGCCAAAGGAAAAAATTGCCCTTGTAGGCTACAACGGAGCAGGTAAAACAACACTGACAAATCTTTTGCTTCGTCTTTATGATGTAACCGACGGAGAGATTCTGATTGGCGGAAGAAATATTAAAGAGGAAACCATAGAATCTCACAGAAACCGCTTTTCGGCAGTTTTTCAGGATTTTCAGATATTTGCCGCTTCACTCGGAGAAAATGTTGCACTTGATATTCACCCAAACAAAACAGAGGCTGAAACCGCACTTCGGCACGCAGGCTTTACCAAGGAAATGGCAAACGGAATAAGCACCGAGCTGATGCGTGAATTTGACGATAACGGCATCATGCTTTCGGGCGGAGAAGCGCAGAAGGTTGCTGTTTCAAGAGCGTTTTATAAAAGATGCCCGTATGTAATTATGGATGAACCGTCTGCCAATCTTGACCCTGTTGCAGAATACAATCTGAACAGGGCAATGATGGAAGCGGCTGAAAACAAAACCGTTATCTTCATTTCCCACAGGCTTTCCACAACAAGAAATGCAGACAGGATTTATGTTATGGAAAACGGTACCATCGTTGAAAGCGGAACACATAACGAGCTTATGAACCAAAAAGGCAAATACGCCTATATGTTTAATTTACAGGCGGAAAAATATCAGCATGCATAAAATTACAGAAAAGAGTTGACAAAAATGAAAAAAAGCAAACAGATGTCCGAAGCGTTCTCAACAGGTGCTTTCCTGGCAGTTGTCGGCGGTTTTCTTGATGCATATACATATATCTGCCGCGGGGCAGTTTTTGCAAATGCGCAAACCGGAAACATTGTTTTAATGGGAATAAAGCTTGCCGAGGGTAATTTTGCCGGTGCAGGTCATTATATCATTCCGATACTTGCCTTTATTGCAGGCATTCTGATTTCGGAAGGCATAAAGGAAATTTTCAGAAAAAACAGCCTTCTTCACTGGCGCCAGATTATTCTTGCTTTTGAAATCATTATTCTTATTCTTGCTGCGTTTCTGCCTTCAGGCAGAGCAAACAACCTTATAACAAACACACTTGTTTCCTTTGTCTGTTCACTTCAGGTTCAAAGCTTTAAAAAGGTAAACGGGAATTCAATTGCAACTACAATGTGCACGGGAAATTTACGAAGCGGAACCGAACTGCTTTTCAGCTTTTTTGCAACAAAAAGCGGTGAGCATCTGAAGCGCTCGTTTCAATATTTCGGCATTATTCTGTTTTTTATAATAGGCGCAGCAATCGGTGCGGTTGCAACTAGAGCTTTTGATGTTAAAGCGGTTTTGTTTGCCGCTTTCGGATTATTAATTGTATTCTTTATCTTGTTTATAACTAAAGGAGATAAGGCAAATGAAGAAATTTAAAAAAGGCGAGGCAGAAAGCCAGTTTGCCAAAATGACCGAAACACCGGTTCATGCGCTGATTGTATCCCTTGCCGTTCCAACGGTAATCAGCATGCTGATTACTACGGTTTATAATATAACAGACACCTATTTTGTATCAAAAATAAGCATTCCTGCCAGCGGTGCAACAGGAATTGTTTTCAGCCTTATGGCGATTTTACAGGCATTTGGATTTATGTTCGGGCATGGAGCGGGAAGCTGCATCAGCCGGCACCTTGGTGCAAAGGAATTTGAAAAGGCAAAAATATATTCTTCAACAGGATTTTTCCTTGCGGCAGCATCGGGAATCATAATCATGGCAGCGGGGCTGATTTTTCTTACACCTCTGATGAAGCTGCTTGGCAGTACGAACACGATTCTTCCTTTCGCAAAAACATATGCATTCTATATACTGATTGCCGGCCCTGCGATGACAACGGGCTGTGTTTTAAACAATATTCTTCGCTATGAGGGGCTGGCCTCGCTTGCCATGCTTGGATTAACCCTTGGCGGAATGCTGAATATAATTCTTGATCCCATTCTGATTTTCGGCTTTGACTTAGGCATTGCAGGAGCAGGAATTGCAACAGCTGTTTCCCAATACATCAGTATGTTTATTCTGCTTTTTATTTTTCTGAGCGGGAAAACGCAAAGTAAAATTTCCTTCAGATATATTTCGTTCAAACCAAAGCTGACATGGAAGATTATTGCTACAGGTGCACCAAGCCTTGCAAGGCAGGGGCTGAACAGCATATCCACCATGATGCTGAATCAGCAGGCCTCGGTATTCGGGGATGAATGTATTGCCGCAATGAGCATTGCGGCAAAATGTACAAACTTTCTTTTCAGCGTCTGCGTAGGCATCGGGCAGGGGTTTCAGCCTGTTGCCGCATTCAATTACGGAGCAAAAAAATATTCCCGTGTTAAATCGGGAATGAATTTTACGTGGATATTCGGCACTGCAGTTATGGCTGTTCTATCTGCAACATGCTTTGCTTTTTCACCATCCGTTATCTCAATATTCAGAAACGATGCAGAGGTTGTTGAAATCGGAAGCACCGCACTGAAAATGATGTGTGCAGCACTGCTTCTGCTGCCAACCGTTATGATTGCAAATATGACCTTTCAAAGCATCGGAAAGAGCGGCAGAGCATTATTTCTTGCCTCGTCGCAAAACGGTTTGTTTTTTATTCCGCTTGTTTTGCTTCTTCCGTATGCCTTCGGAATTACGGGAATTGAAATTGCTCAGCCGATTTCAAATGCTGTTTCGGCAATGATTGCTGTTCCTTTTTTAATATCCTTTTCAAAAGAATTAAAAAGGAAAGAAAATTCCGTGTAACTGTTTGGAATTACCGCACTGCCGTGCCGCTTTTCGGCAAAAGATAAAAGTAAATATATATAAAAAACGGAGGGCTGCAGCCCTCCGTTTTCTGATTAAATTATGCCTGCATAGCATTATCAAGCTCTGCCTGATATTCTTTTTCTTTTTCTTCTCTGAATTTCTTAAGCTTAGCTTCTTGACCCTTTTCGTCAAATTTATAGAAGAACATCGGAATTGCCTGGCAGATAAGACCGATAGCACCAAGACCTGTAAGCATAAAGAAGATTACATTCAGAACCGTTGTATAGTTCGTACCGTCAACAATGCTTGCCTGTGTTGTTGAAGTAATAAGCGGAACCGTATAGTTGTTGGAAATGGATGCCATCTTTGTAGCTTCATAGCCAACAAAGTTTACAATGTTGAGCATAACAACATTGAATACTGCAATGGAAACCTTATTTACAAGGCTTCTGAATGAGAATACCGTACCCTCAAGTCTTTCCTTTGATCTCATTTCGATATCATCAACTGTATCTGAGAACATTGCAATCAGAAGAACAAGGCTCATACCAACAGGGAAGTTTGTAAAGAATCTGAGAACAGTGTAAAGGATAACACCGGGAACTGTATTGTAAGGAACAACCCATACGCCAATGATAAATGTAACAATATCAGCAACAGCGCCGATGAAGCTCATCCATATCCAAAGTGTTTTCTTATCCATCTTCTTAAGAAGCGGAGGAATAAGAACCATGGAAAGCATATAGGAAATACCGCTTCCTATCTGAAGAACAGGTGTTAAAAGGCCTTCATTTGTCAATGAAATAGGAATACCGGTTTTATCCTGAATCCAGCCGCAGAGCTGATCCATAGGAATAACACCGATACAGTTCCACTTTGCAAAATAAGGAAGGAAGATAGCACCGAGGTTTACAATGGCAGTGAAGAATGCACAAACGGTAAGCACTCTCATTTTACTGTCAGAGAATACAATTTTAAGCCCTTTGAAATAATTTGTTTTCTTAGGCGGAATATAAACCTTTTCCTTAACACCGAAATAGGAAATAACGATAGGAATACCTGCCATAACAGAGAAGATTACAGCACTCCAGAAATAGCCCTGCTTTTCATTCGCATTGCCTGTTCCCCACAGACCTGCAATTGTGAAGAAAAGAACGGACGGAAGAATGGTTCCGATAGAACCGACTGTGTTAGAAATGGAAACAGCCTTTACTCTTACCTTATCTTCAGGGAAAACAAGCGTATTAAGACCCTGATAAGGAATATCCAGAGCGGTATAGAATGTGTAATAAATAATATATGCAATAATTACATAAATGAAATTGCCCTTCTGGCCGAAGTCTACAGGGAAGAAAAGCATAGCTGTTGCCAAACAGGCAGGAACAACCATCCATAATATGTACGGTCTGCATTTACCTTTTTTTGTTCTTGTTTTATCAACAATCATACCCATCATAGGATCGTTAACAGCATCCCAAATCTTTGTTGCCGAAAGAACAACAGAAGTCATGGCAAGGGTTAAACCAAGAACATCGGTTAAGTACAAGTTCAATGCTGTATTAATAAGCGTTTGGATTGTTAAAAGACCAAACGGCAGCAATGAAAATGCAATGATTTCTTTTGCGGTTGAATTTTTCAAATCAATTCGTTTTGTTTTTGACATTTTCAGTTTCTCCTGACTTTAAATTCTGCGATACGAATTTCACCCCTTAAAGCAAAACCTATAAAGCAGTTAGTAACTTAGCTATTGTAACACTTTTATTAATATAATGTCAACAAAATATGAATGATAGATTTTAAATAAATTGTTAATTATTACTCTATTACTTAAAACATGAATAAAAAAGTCAAACCGAATAGACTGAAATGCTCCGTTTTTGATTCTTATTCAAAATAGTTAACAAAATTCAGATCGGAGTGCATTGAAAAAGCTTCATTATGATTAAGAATAATATGATCAGCAAGATAAACACCGATATTTGAAAGCATATCTCTGAGCTTCAGGGTAAAATTAATATCCTCGTTAGACGGATACGCATACCCGTTGGGATGATTATGTGCAATAATAACACTTACGGCATTGAAGCTGATAACCAATTCCACAAGCTTTCTGATATTAATTTCCATGGAATTGACGCTGCCCTCCGAAAGAAACCGGCAATTGATGATTCCGTTGGAATTATCAAGCATCATAACGGCAAAGCGTTCGCCTTTATTCTCATACTGAAACATTTCCTTAAAGCAGTCCGCAGCCGTATCAAGCGTTTCAATAACTCTGTAATTCTTATATCTGTTATCCCTGAGCCGTTTATTTATGTCATATATAAAATTAAGAAAGGTAGCCGTTTCATTGCCAACACCCTTTGTTTTCATCAACTGATTTTTTGATGCCGCCAGTACATTTTCCAGCGAACCGAAATCTGCCAGAAGGCTTTTGGCAATGGGCTTTACATCCTTTCGAGGAATACAATAAAAAAGGAGCATTTCAAGCATCTGATAATCTTCAAAGGAGCTGCTTCCTCTCTCGGCATACGCATGAATCATTCTGCTCCTGTGCCCGGTCTTATCATCCGGCTTTTTATCCATACAATTTCTCCTTTCCCGAAACAATTAATATATATATTATATAGCATTCTGCAAAGCATTGCCACTTTTTACAAAAAAATCTCCCCATAAGGGCTCTTATGGGGAAAACCGTTTATAACTCAGCAATAACCTCTACTTCGCAAAGAACACCCTTTGGAAGATCTTTAACAGCAACACAGCTTCTTGCAGGCTTTGCCGTAAAATATTTTCCGTAAACCTCATTAAAAGCTGCAAAATCATTGATATCTGCAAGAAAACAGGTTGTTTTAACAGCCTTTTCAAGGCACGTGCCTGCTGCCTCGCATACAGCCTTAAGGTTTTCACATACCTGTGTTGTCTGCTCCTCAATTGTTTTTGCTTCAACCGTATTTGTTTCAGGATTGATAGCAATCTGACCGCTTGTAAAAAGCATGCCGTTTGCCTTTACTGCCTGACTGTACGGACCGATTGCACCCGGCGCATGGGCTGTTGATACATATTCCATAATGATTTCTCCTTTATCTCTTAATTATTAATAAGTATATCAGTCGCAAACCTCAAAGCCTGCATCTTTAAGTGCCTGCTTAATCGCAACAATATGTGCATAATCCCTTGTTTCAACTGCTATTTTAAGATAGCAATCCGTTATATTCATATCCAGATCGGTACTGTCATAGCTTACGCTTGTAACATTAGCACCTGTTTCGGCAATAATATTGGATACATCGGAAAGCTGACCGGGTTTGTCGGAAAGCGCAATTGTTATATTTGCCTTTCTTCCGCTCATTTTAAGGCCGCGTTCAATAACTCTGGAAAGAATGGTAACATCTATATTTCCTCCCGAAACAAGGCAGCAAACATTTTTACCGTCTATATCGGGAATTTTTCCTGCAAGAACTGCTGCAACAGGAACAGCACCGGCGCCCTCGGCAATAAGCTTCTGCTGCTCAAGAAGCGTTAAAATCGCAAGAGCAATTTCATCATCGGTAACCGTATAAATTCCGTCAACATACTTTTTCACAAAATCAAAGGTTAAATCTCCGGGCGTTTTAACGGCAATACCGTCTGCAATTGTCTGCACTCTTGAAAGCGTTTCAATTTTATTGTCCAGAACAGATTTTTCCATACTCGGCGCACCTGATGCCTGCACACCGTAAACCTTGCAATTCGGATTAATCTGCTTTATCGTATAGGCAACACCTGCAATAAGACCGCCGCCGCCAATCGGAACAACAACGGCATCCGTATCCGGAAGCTGCTCTAATATTTCCAGCCCGATTGTGCCCTGCCCCGCTATAACATCAGGGTCATTGAACGGATGAATAAAGCTGTATCCAAGCTCATCCTTCAGCTCCAGCGCCTTATTATACGCATCATCATAAACACCCTTCACAAGGCAGACATCCGCACCATAGCGTTTCGTTGCCTCAACCTTTGAAATAGGCGCACCATCCGGAAGACATATCAGACTTTTTATTCCGCTTTTGGTTGCGGCAAGTGCAACACCCTGTGCATGGTTTCCTGCCGAACAGGCAATAACACCCCTAGCCTTTTCCTCATCACTGAGCTGGCTTATTTTAAAATATGACCCTCTGATTTTAAAGGAACCCGTTACCTGAAGGTTTTCTGTTTTAAGATAGATATTTGTTCCCTTTCTGATATTCGGAGCAAATATCATATCTGTTTCACGTATAACCTCTTTTAAAACACGCGATGCTTTATAAACTCTGTCTATCGTTAACATTTTTTCGCCTCTTGACTGATTTTTTGAATATTCTAATACGATTGTTTTATTTTGTCAATGAAACATTATCAATAGCCTAACTTCTCATTAACAAGAATCACCTTGATTCTGTCCTTATGCTTCTGCTGTGCAGTTACTACATAATTGCAGCATATACGCTGAGGGCTTTTGCAGCCGTCACACATAAGCGGATTTTCGGCACCAAGACTTATACACTGCCCCGTTGCGGCACAGGGTGTTTTGCAGTTCAGGCGCTGCGTATTAAGCGGAGCGGCACTTTCCTTCACTCTTCTGACTGCAGCATTTATATCGGGCACAATTTTATTTATTCCCACAACCATAATCACCTGCCTTGGGCCGAAAACGATGCAGGCAACACGATTGGAATTGCCGTCAACATTATAGAGCTCACCGTTTTCCGTAACGGCATTTGAAGAGCAGAAATACGCATCACAGCCAAAGGCCCTGATATAGCAGTTTCTTAATTCCTCGCCCTCAAGACCGCGGCGGTCTATAAAATCATAGTAACCGCTTTCAAGCAGAGCAGACACACCGGTTTCATTCAAACTTACACTTCCTCCGTTTGACACGGTGCTTCCCTTTGGCACAAGGGATTTTACAAGCGGAACAACATCTTCCTTCGTTTCCGCAAAAAAAGCCTTTATGCCGTTTCTTTCAAGATTTTCCATTGTTTTTTTAATTTTTTCCGTCATCTTAATCACTCCAGTATTTTCTGTCTAAGCTTCTGAACTGAATTGCCTCTGCAACATGGGATAGCTCAATGCTTTCACTTTCCTCCAAATCGGCAATGGTTCGCGCAATTCTTAAAATCTTATCATATGCTCTGGCAGACAGCCCAAGCTTATCAAAGCTTAATTTAAGCAGATTGGATGCTTCATCCGTCAAAACACAGAATTCCTTTGTAACCTTAGGGCTCATTTTTGCATTGCAGGAAATATCCGTACCCTCAAAGCGTTTGCGCTGAATTTCCCTTGCCCTGTTCACCCTTTTTCTGATTTCAGCGGAGGTTTCCTCCTTGTTTTTTGAGGAAAGCCTTTCATAATCAACAGGTTCAACCTCAATATGCAGATCAATTCGGTCTAAAATCGGGCCGCTCACCTTATCTCTGTATCTTTTTCTTGCAGCCTCCGTACAGGTGCACTGCCTTGCAGGATGTCCGTAATAGCCGCATGGACAGGGGTTCATTGCAGCAACCACCATAAGATTGGACGGATAGGAAACAGAGCCTCCCGTTCGCGTTATGGTAATTTTTCCGTCCTCAAGAGGCTGACGGAGAGCTTCCTTGGCACGTCTGTCAAACTCGGGGAATTCATCCATAAACATAACACCGTTGTGTGCAAGGCTGATTTCTCCCGGTCTTAAACTGTGACCTCCGCCTGCAAGCCCCTGCGCAGATATAGTATGGTGCGGGCTTCTGAAAGGCCGTTTTGTTATAAGCTGAACACCATTCGGCAATTCCCCTGCTATTGAATAAAGCTTCGTGGTTTCAAGCTGTTCATCAAAGGACATTTCGGGAAGTATGGACGGCAGACGCTTAGCCAGCATGGACTTACCCGTACCCGGCGGACCTATCATAATGCAGTTATGCCCTCCTGCCGCTGCAATTTCAAGCGCACGCTTTGCATTTTTCTGCCCCTTAACATCCTCAAAATCAAGCATTTCATCCGCAGTGGCCAAATACTCAACGCTCTGATAACACGGAGGAATCACGCATTCGTTGCTTAAATGCCTTAAAATATCATATATATTTTTAACAGGAAAAACATCAATTCCTTTTACAACGCTTGCTTCTGTTTTATTTTCATAGGGAATAAAAACAGAGCCTATATTATCCTCCCTTGCCTGAAGAAGCATGGGAAGCACACCGTTGCAGCCCCTTACCTCTCCGTCAAGCGAAAGCTCGCCCACAAAGGCATAATCGCTTATATCAGCCTGAATCTGCCCCGTTGCCTTCAGAATTGCAACTGCAATCGGCAAATCATAGATAGGTCCCTCTTTTTTAACATCGGCAGGTGCAATATTAACCGTTATACGGGAAACAGGAAAATCAAACCTGCAGTTTTTGATACTTGCCCTTACCCTTTCCCTGCTTTCCTTAACCGCCGCATCGGGAAGACCAACTATATCAAAACGTGGCAGACCGCTGCTTAAATCTGCTTCAACAACAACGGAAAAGCTGTTCATCCCGAATATACCAAGACTTTTCGCCTTTGCAAACATAAAACTACCTCATATGTATCTGAAAATTTAAAATATACTTAAATAATACTATATCAAATTACAAGTATATTGACAACAGATTTTAATAAGATTAAAATATAACTAAGAAAATTTAAGGAGTTGGCACAATGAATACAAATGCGCTTTATAAGGAATGGCTTGAAAAGGCCGATTACGATCCCGATTTAAGAAAAGAGCTTGAAGAAATCAAGGATAATGCAGAAGAAATAGCAGACAGATTCTACAGATGCCTTGAATTCGGCACGGCGGGCTTAAGAGGCGTTATAGGCGCCGGAACGAACAGAATGAATTACTACACTGTGTGCCAGGCAACACAGGGCCTTTCTGATTTTCTGAATAAGAATTTTGAAAACCCAAGCATTGCCATCGGCTACGATTCCCGAATCAAGAGTGCGTATTTTGCCGAAGAGGCTGCAAAGGTTTTAGCTGCAAACGGAATTAAAGTTTATCTTTATAAAGAGCTTGAACCAACCCCATGCCTTTCTTTCGCAATTCGAAAATTCAAAACATCAAGCGGTATCATTCTGACTGCATCGCATAATCCCGGAAAATACAACGGATATAAGTGCTATGACAGCAACGGATACCAGATGACGGACGAAGCTGCCGCAGAAACATATGAATTTATCCAAAAGGTTGATTATTTTACCGGAATTAAAACAACAGATTTTGACGAAGCTGTTAAAAACGGAATGATAGAATACATAGGTGAAGAAACCATTCAGGATTTCCTTGATGAGGTTGAAAAGCAGTGCATAAATAAGGGCATCTGCAAAAAGGCAGGGCTCTGCGTTATCTACACTCCGCTTAACGGAACCGGCAACAAGCCGGTAAGAGAAATCCTGAAAAGAATCGGTGTTGAAGATATCCGCATTGTACCCGAGCAGGAGCTGCCGGACGGCAATTTCCCTACATGCCCTTATCCGAATCCCGAAATCAAGCAGGTTTTTGAATGCGCTTTCAAAATTACGGAACAGGTTAAGGCCGACATTATTATTGCAACCGATCCTGACTGTGACCGTGTAGGCATTGCCGTTCCGAATAAAAACGGCGAGTATGTGCTTATGAGCGGCAATGAGGTAGGCGCAATGATGCTGAACTACCTTCTTTCTCAGAAAAAGGAAAAAGGAATTCTTTCGCCCAATGCAGTTGCTGTTAAATCCTTTGTTTCAACAGACCTGGCAGAAGCGATAGCAAAGAAATACGGTTGTGCCTTTAAGAATCTTTTAACCGGATTCAAATATATCGGCGAGCTTATTACAAACCTTGAAGCTGAAGGCAGAGCCGATGATTTTGTTATGGGCTTTGAAGAGTCCTACGGCTACCTTGCAGGAACGCACGCAAGGGATAAGGATGCAGTGGTGGCATCCATGCTTATCTGTGAAATGGCTGCCTTTTACAAAATGCAGGGCAAATCGCTTGTTGATGTTATGGATGAGCTTTACAGCGAATTCGGCTATTACTGCAATACCGTTAAAAGCTATGAATTTGAGGGCGCCGCAGGAATGGATAAGATGCAGAAGATTATGAACACGCTGCGTGAAAATCCGCCTAAGGAATTAAACGGAATGGCCGTAACCTATATCGGCGATTATAAAACAAGCATTGCAAAGGATTTAGAAAACGGAACGGAAACAAAAATTGATTTGCCGAAATCCAATGTGCTTGCATACAAAATGGCAGGCGGCAACGGACTGATTATCCGCCCGAGCGGAACAGAGCCGAAAATCAAAGCATATATAACTGCAATCGGAGAAAGCAAGGAAGCCTCACAGGCTCTTGCCGAGAAGTTGATTTCCGAAGCGGATAAGTTTATGGAGGTGTAACCATGCACAGAGGATGGGTAAAGGTTACTGCAATTATTCTTGCGGTTTTAATGGCGGGCAGCGGCCTTATAGGCGGAATATATGCACTTGTTTCAAGTTTATAAGTCAAGACCTCCGGCTAAGC
>DESD01000023.1:0-18335 GCA_002361935.1 Ruminococcaceae bacterium UBA3323
CCGGCTTAGCCGGAGGTCTTGACTGCTTACCAAATATAATGATTGCCGATACAGCAATCATTATGGCAGTCCGTAAAATAACAGCAGACATTAATCTGCATTTTTTAGTTTTGTTCACATTCTTCTCTTGCTTGACTAGGCAATGAACAGTAATCCGATTTTAACGATGGTGCGGATTTCTACGCATTGTCTAAGCACTAATATTTGTATTCATTATTCTGTTTGTTATCGGAATAAAATTTGTTTATAACAATTTCGTATCTCTCAAATGCCTTTTTCACGGCTTCTTCCCAGCTAATGTAAATTGTATTCTGTGCATTTTTTCCGATATCCTTCAAAAGCACCTTGTTGTCCATTATTTCCAACAGCTTATCGGCAATGCTTTGTGAATTTTCCTGACAGAAAAAGCCTGTTTTCCCATTTTCAATACCCTCTGCTGCGCAGGAATTTTCAACAAGTAAAGCGGGTGTTCCGCAGGATGCTGCTTCGCGAACAACAAGTCCGTTTGTGTCAAAGGTAGAAGGGAAAATAAGCAGATCGGAAGCTGCATAATACTGCTGAATAAGTTCTCTGTTAAGTATTTTTCCCGTCCATATAACCTTGTCGGAAATCCCAAGAAGCTTGTATCTTAGCTTTATTGCCTTTTCATCGGCACCAAAGCCAAGCATAATAAGCCGGAAATCTTTTCCTTTTTCCTTAAGAATTCTGCAGGCCTCAAGAATAAACTGAATATTTTTGTACCAAATCATCCGCCCGGTATAAATAAAAACAGGAACATCCTTTGGAATGGAATGCTTTTCCTTTATTTTATCAATAATATCCTGCGGTACTTCTGTTTTTGGCATATCACATCCGTTTGGCATAACGATATAATCGCCTTTATATCCGATATTTCTAAGGCTTTCAGCCGAGCCCTCGCTTGTTACCCAAACCTCGTCTGCTGCTTCTATATTTCTTCTGATAAAGCGTTTTGCAAAATTTTTCCCCTTTTTGGTTGGCACTCTTTTGTCTATATCATATTCGTATTTTGTGTGGTATGTAAGCACAGTCGGAATTCTTTTCTTTCTGTTAACAAGTCTGAAAAAATAGCTTGTAGCAAGCGGAGCATGGCTGTGAAGCAAATCAAAATCACGATTTATAATATCATAGCTGAGCGATTCTTTGAAAGGCCAGCCGATGCTGTATCCCTCTTTGCTCGGAACCCACCAGCTTTTGTATCTGAAAATTTCATATGGATACTTTTTGTCCTGCTGATTTGGATTTTTAGGTGTAATAATAATTGCTTCGCAGTGGTGCTTATTCAGAATATCTGCGTAGCTTTGTGCAACATTGCTGATTCCGTCCGTTGTTGGGGGGAAAGCGTCTGTTCCTATTGCAATTTTGTATTTTTTTTCCATATATTCCCCTTAGAACATGTAATAATTCATTTTAATATATAGCACATTTTTTGTCTGTTGTAAATCGTTAGCGGAAATATTCACAATAAGTTTATAAAAACTGCTTTTTAAATATTGCATTTCACTGTTATTTTATTATATAATAAAAGTGTATAATTTTAGGAGGTAATGAAATGGACGCAGGTTATTCCGTTTCTCTTCAGAAGATAATAGATGCACATTCTCTTGAAATAATTTATCTTCCAAAAGCTGCAAACGATATTTTGATTACAACCAATGAAATAAACCGTCCCGGTATTGTGCTTACGGGCTATACGGATTATTTTGATTCCTTAAGAATTCAAATCTTGGGTTGGACCGAATTGGGTTTTCTTCAGAAAATGGATAAGGAAGAAAGGCAAAAGGCACTTGGATATTGGCTTGCCCTTCATCCTGCTGCGGCGGTTATAACAAGGGGTCTTGAACTCCCGGAATATTTTATTAAAGCCTGTGAGGAATACAAAGTTCCTCTTCTTCGCACAAATGAGGAAACATCGCCGTTTTTGGCAACGCTTATTCAGTATCTGAATACAAATTTGGCGCCCAGAATCACAAGACACGGGGTTTTTTGCGAAGTATACGGTGAAGGTGTCCTTATTTTAGGTGAAAGCGGAGCAGGAAAATCCGAAACTGCAGTTGAGCTTATCAAAAGAGGGCATCGCTTTATTGCGGATGATGCTGTTGAAATCAGAAAGATTGATGATCATACCTTAATCGGATCATCGCCTAATAATATAAGGCATTTTATCGAACTCCGCGGTATCGGTATGATTAATGCCCGCCGCCTTTTCGGTATGGGTGCCGTTAAGGTTTCTGAAAAAATAAATATGGTGATTCAGCTTGAGCCGTGGGATTCAACAAAAGCTTATGACAGGCTTGGCCTTGATGATACATATACAAAAATTCTTGATGTTAAGGTTCCTGTTTTAACGATTCCGGTTAATCCCGGCAGAAACCTTGCAATTATTATTGAAACGGCTGCAATGAATAACCGCCAGAAAAAGATGGGATACAATGCCGCCAGAGAGCTTATGGCCGGTCTTGGCATGACGGATATAGAGCCCGGTGAAACAGAGCTTGAAATTTGGAAAAATTCCTGACGGATAAATAATTTTAATATTTGAGAATAAAGGAGAAAAATTATGCTTAGTATTGGAATTGATTTAGGCGGAACAAATATTGTTGCTGCTGTTGTAAACGAAGAGTATAAAATGCTGGCCACTGCTAAAACCCCGACAAATACTCCTAGAAGTGCGGAAGAAATATTTGATGATATCGCAAAGGTTTGCAAAGAGGCTATGGAAAAAGCCGGAATTACCATTTCCGATATTTCATCCGTCGGAATGGGAACCCCCGGAACGGTAAATGATGATGGAGTTATCGAATTTGCAAATAACCTTGGTTTTAACAATGTTCCTGCAAAAGCTATGATTAAGGAGCGTCTGGGTGATGTTCCCGTATTTATAGCAAATGATGCAAACTGCGCTGCACTCGGCGAAGCTTATGCGGGATGCGGGCATGGCGCTCAGAATTTTGTGGCCGTTACTCTCGGAACAGGCGTTGGCTCGGGTATTATTGTAAACGGAAAGCTTGTAACAGGTGTAAACGCTGCAGGCGGAGAATGCGGTCATATGGTAATTATGGTAGACGGTGAGAAATGCACATGCGGCAGAAAAGGCTGCTGGGAGGCATATGCCTCTGCAACCGCTCTTATCAGGCAGACAAAAGCTGCCATGGCGGAACACCCTGATTCTGTTATGCACAAACTTGCAGAGGAAGAGGGTAAGGTAAGCGGCAGAACTGCATTTGATGCAATGAGAAAGGGCGATATTGCAGGTATCAATGTCGTTAACAATTATATCAAGTATGTTGCCTGCGGTCTTATTAATCTTGTAAATGCACTTCAGCCTGAAATTATTTGTATCGGCGGCGGTATCTGTAATGAGGGCGATACACTTATGAAGCCGCTCAGCAAGTTTGTTCAGGCAGAAAGATATTCGATTCATAGTAAAATACAAACAAAAATACTGAAAGCTGAGCTTGGAAATGATGCAGGCATTATCGGCGCCGCTCTTCTCGGCTCAATCAATTAATGGTGATATTTTGAAAGATTTGATTGCTTTTTTAAAAAAAGAAGATATTAAATTTGCTGAAAATGAATCAATGAAAAATCATACAACTTTTAAGGTTGGCGGAAATGCATCCGTAATGATTTTTCCGAAAAGCGAATCGGAGATTTGTTCCGTTGTTAAGGAATGCAGCAGGCTTGGCATAAGGCTTGTTTCAATCGGAAACGGCTCTAACCTTCTTGTTTCGGATAACGGGATAAAGGCTGCCGTTCTGTGTTTTTCAAATGATTTTTCGGATATCCGTCTTTTGGATGAAGAAACTGTTTTTGCCGAAAGCGGAGCTTCCCTGATGAAGCTTTGCAGATTTGCGCTTGAAAACAGCCTTTCGGGTTTGGAATTTGCTTTTGGAATTCCGGGTTCCTGCGGTGGTGCTGCGTTTATGAATGCAGGTGCCTACGGCGGAGAGATGAAGGATGTTCTTTATAAATGCCGCCATGTGGACAAGGACGGAAATAAGGGCTTTCTTCAAAAGGAAGATTTAAAGCTTTCCTACCGTCATTCGGCTTATTATGAGAATGGCTGTATTATAACGGGTATCTATCTTAAGCTGAAAAAGGGCAGCAAAGAGGATATAAAAGCCAAAATGGATGATTTTCTGAAAAGAAGAAAGGAAAAGCAGCCCCTTGACTATCCAAGCGCCGGCTCAACCTTCAAAAGGCCGGAGGGCTATTTTGCCGGTGCACTTATTGAGGAGTGCGGCTTAAAGGGAAAATCGGTCGGTGATGCCGAAGTAAGCATGAAGCATGCCGGCTTTGTTATAAATAAAGGAAATGCAACCTGTGAGGATATTTTAAATCTTTGCAGAATTTGCAGTGAAACCGTGATGAAGGAAAAAGGCGTTAAGCTGGAAATGGAAATAAGGGTAACAGAATAATGGATGAAAGAAAAGAATTAGTTATTTTAACAGGTGTTTCGGGTGCAGGAAAATCAACTGCTATAGGCTTTATGGAGGATATCGGCTATTATTGTGTTGATAATATGCCGCCTTTGCTTATTCATACATTTCTTGAGCTTATTGAAAATAAAAGCGAAAGAAAAAAAATTGCTATTGTTATTGATATACGTTCAACAGAGAACTTTGATTCGCTTGTTGAACTGCTTTATCAAAAGGACAACTTTAATTATGATATAAAGGTTCTTTATCTTGATATAAAAACGCAGGTTGCATTGAAAAGATATAAGCTTACAAGAAGAAAGCATCCGTTTTCGGATCGCTTTAACGGTGATATTTCTCAGGCTCTTGCTTATGAAAGAGAAAAGCTTAGCATGGTTCGTTTAATGGCGGATTATGTTGTTGACACCTCTGATAGTGACGTAAATCAGCTTAGAAACAGATTAACCCATATTCTTCTTGGAAGCGACAGAGAGGTTATGAATATCCATGTTATGTCTTTCGGCTTCAAGCATGGAATTCCTGCGGAGGCGGATTTTGTTCTTGATGTAAGGTGCCTTCCCAATCCGTATTGGGTTGAAAGCTTAAAGTCAAAAACAGGGCTTGATAAAGAGGTAAAGGATTATGTTTTCTCTTTTGTAGAGTCAAAGGAGCTTCTTGCAAAGCTTATAGATATGCTGGATTTTCTGAATCCGCTTTATATTAAGGAAGGCAAAAGTCAGATTGTTGTGGCTATCGGCTGTACGGGAGGCAATCACCGCTCGGTTGTTATTGCCGAATCCCTTAAAGAGCATTTCTGCGGCCGATGGGATAATGTTTCCGTTAACCATAGAGATATAAATAGAAATTAAGTAGGTAGTAACCAAAATGTCTTTTTCCATGCAGGTTAAAAATGAACTTGTTAAAACTGAATATGAAAAAGCGTGCTGTAAAAAATCATTTCTTTACGGAATGTGCATTTTTGGTAAAACCTTTTCTGCCGGCAGTGTTTCTTTGCAAACGGAAAATGAAAATATAGCGCTGCTTTATCAAAGTCTTTTGAAAGAGCTTTTCAATATTGATTCAGTAAAAAAAACCTCACCGAAAGGAAGAAATATAACCGTTTATGTTGCAGGGGCAAATGATTCCGCTAAGCTTTTTAAATCCTTCGGGCACGAGGACGCCGCAAGCCTGAAAATCAATCATTCAAATTTTGATTGTGAAAATTGTGTTCATTCCTTTATTGCGGGTGCCTTTCTTTCCTGCGGAACCATTTCCGCTCCCGAAAAGGATTATCATCTTGAATTCACAGTGCCGTATCTTAATCTGTCAAAAAGCCTTTTAACGCTTATTGAAGAAATGGATTTAAGCCCGAAATATACATATCGTCATGGTTATAATGTTGTTTATTTCAAAGAAAGTGAGGCTATAGAGGATTGCCTTTATCTGATGGGTGCCTCCGGTGCCATGTTTGAAATGATGAATGTTAAAATTGTTAAAGATTTCAGGAATATGGCAAACAGAAAGTCTAACTGTGAAACAGCCAATATAAACAGAATGGTAAATGCCGCAGCCGAGCAGCTTCGGGCTATTGAAAAGATATGGAAATTAAAGGGCAGAACGTATCTGCCTGAAAATCTTGAAATGTTAGCCGAAATAAGATATGAAAATGCTGATTTAAGCCTTTCGGAGCTTGCCGAAATGTGCAATCCTCCGTTAAGCCGAAGCGGTGTGAACCATAGACTGAAGAAAATCATCCGCATTGCCGATGAGCTGTAATTCAGTATTGCTTCAACAATATTTACGACTTAATTCATGAAAGGAAGGTGCCGTTATGTTTACTCATCTTCATCTTCATACCGAGTATTCCTTGCTGGACGGTGCCTGCCGTATAAATCAGCTTGTGCTCAAAGCAAAGGAGCTTGGAATGCAGTCCCTTGCTATTACGGATCACGGTAATATGTACGGGGCTGTTGATTTTTATAAAGCCTGTAAAAAAAACGGCATAAAGCCGATTATAGGCTGCGAGGTATATGTTGCTCCGAGAACAAGATTTGATAAGGAAAAGGTGCTGGATAAGGAATATAACCATCTCATTCTGCTGTGTAAAAATGAGGCAGGCTACAAGAACCTTATAAAGCTTGTTTCAATGTCCTTTACAGAGGGGTATTATTATAAACCAAGAGTAGATCATGATATACTTGAAAAGTACAGCAACGGCCTTATCTGTCTTTCAGCCTGCCTTGCAGGCGAAATTCCGCAGGCGCTGCTGCAAAGGGATTATGATGCAGCCAAGCGAATAGCACTCTGGTATCTTGATGTTTTCGGCAAAGATAATTATTATCTTGAAATTCAGGATCACGGACTTGATGAACAGAAAATTGTTAAGGATGGGATTAAAAGGCTTTCTGCCGATACCGGTATTCCTCTTGTTGCAACCAATGATGTTCATTATATAGAAAAGCAGGACAGTAAAATTCAGCAGGTGCTTATCTGTATCGCAACAAACCATATTCTCGGCGAGGATACAGGGCTTGAATTTCATTCGGAAGAATTTTATCTTAAATCCGAAGCGGAAATGAGAAGTCTGTTTTCCGATGTTCCCGAAGCAGTTGATAATACGGCTGTTATAGCTGAAAAATGCAGTTTTGATTTTGAATTCGGCAATACGAAGCTTCCGTATTACGAAACGCCGAACGGAATGAATCATTTTGAATATTTCAGAAAATGCTGCTATGACGGTTTATATAAAAGATACAGTAATCCGCCGAAAGAATACATCGACAGACTTGAATATGAGCTTTCAACTGTTGAAAAAATGGGCTATACGGATTACTATTTGATTGTTGCTGATTTTGTGTCTTATGCCAAGGGCAGAAATATTCCCGTCGGGCCGGGAAGAGGCTCGGGTGCGGGGTCTATAGCCGCGTATTGTATCGGAATAACCGATGTTGATCCGATGCAGTATAATCTCCTTTTTGAACGTTTCCTGAATCCGGAACGGGTTTCTATGCCTGATTTTGATATAGATTTCTGCTATGAACGCAGGCAGGAGGTTATTGACTATGTAACCGAAAAATACGGTTCTGATCACGTTGCGCAGATTGTAACCTTCGGAACTTTGCAGACACGTGCTGCAATAAGGGATGTCGGCAGAACAATGGGCATGCCGTATGCCTCTGTTGATGCCGTTGCCAAGCTTGTTCCCAATGCGTTTAAAATTACGATTGATGATGCAGTGAAAAAATCGAAAGAGCTAAGGGATTTGATGGCAGAAAACAGGCAGGTTAATGAGCTTATTGAAACTGCACGTAAAATTGAGGGTATGCCGCGTAATGCTTCAACGCATGCAGCAGGTGTTGTTATAACGCACGATCCGGTTTCATCCTATGTCCCGCTTGCAACGAATGACGGCTTGGTTGTTACGCAGTATATTATGACAACGCTTGAGGAACTCGGGCTGTTAAAAATGGATTTCCTCGGGCTTCGTACCCTAACAGTTATTGATGATGCATCAAAAAATGTAGGCATAAATATTGATGATATTCCGATTGATGATCCTGAGGTTTATAAACTATTTGCAAGAGGGCAGACAGAGGGTATTTTTCAGTTTGAATCCAGCGGCATGAAGCAGATGCTTATGAATTTAAGACCAACAAAACTGGAACATCTGATTGCTGCAAATTCATTGTATCGTCCCGGTCCTGCCAAGCAAATAGACACCTTTGTTGAAAATTCGCATAATCCTGAAAAGGTGCATTACAGCACGCCTCTTTTAAAACCTATATTGGAGGATACCTTCGGATGTATGGTTTATCAGGAGCAGGTTATGCAGATTCTTCGCTCTCTTGCCGATTATTCTTACGGCAGAGCCGATAATGTCCGCCGTGCAATGAGCAAAAAGAAAAAAGATGTGATGGAGGCAGAGCGTGTAACCTTTATTGAAGGCTGTGCAAAAAAAGGCATAAATGCAAAGGTCGCCGATGATATATTCAATCAAATTGCTGATTTTGCTAAATATGCCTTTAATAAATCCCATGCTGCCTGCTACTCTCTTGTAGCGTACAGAACGGCTTATCTTAAAAGATATTATCCTGCTGAATTCATGGCGGCGCTTTTAACCTCGGTGCTTGATTCTTCAAATAAGGTGGCACGGTATATCGCCGAATGCAAGAGGCTTGGATTAAAGCTTTCGGTGCCCGATGTCAATAAATCCGTTAAAGGCTTTTTTGCAGATGGAAACAGTATAAGCTATGGACTTCTCGGAATTAAAAATCTGGGCTCTGAATTTATAAATGACATTATTAAAGAACGTCAGAATGGGCAATACAAAAATTTGTTTGATTTCTGTTCAAGGCTTATCAATCTTGGCCATTTCAACCGTCGTGCCGTTGAAAGCTTAATACGGTGCGGTGCTCTTGACAGTCTTGGGTCAAACCGCCGTGCTATGCTCCAGGCGTTGCCTGCGCTTGTAAGCAATCTTGAGGAGCACAGAAGAAAAACAATGTATGGTCAGGTTGGATTTTTTGATCTGGGTACGGATGATAATGCTTTTGGATTTGATTTTGAAATGCCGGATGTTGATGAATTTCCGAAAAATGAGCTGCTTAAAATGGAAAAGGAAATAACAGGTCTTTTCCTTTCGGGTCATCCGCTTGATAAATATGATGACATTATTTCGGCTCTTGGCTATGCAAGAACAGTTGATTTGCTTGAGGACGGCGGCATTAACGCAAAATTTCAGGATGGCGGTAATGTTGCAATCTCGGGAATTATAAGTCATATCACGCTGAAGCAGACGAAAAAGGGTGATAATATGGCTTTTGTTACGATAGAGGATTTATATGGCTCTATTGAAATTATCGTTTTTCCGAATGCGCTTGTAAAGTATAATCAATTTTTGATTCCGTCAAGTGTTATTACCGTTTTCGGAACGCTTTCTCTTGAAGAGGAAAAGGATGCAAAGGTGCTTGCAAATGTAATCAGCGGTGCACCTAAGCAGGGAGATAAGGCTTTTAACAGTACGAAAAGTGAAGAATGCAAGACTCAGCCGGGCAGTAATAAGAATAAAAAAAGAGGGCTTTTTCTGCGTTTTGATTCAAAATATGATCATAATATCGAAAAGGCAAAAAATGTTGTTTCAATATTTGACGGCAGCTATCCTCTTTATTTTTACTATCTGGATGAAAAGAAATATGAACTTCAGAACCGGCAGCTTTTTGTTGATGTCAATAAAACAATGCTGCTTGAACTGAAAAGAATTCTCGGCAATGATAATGTTGTTTTTGTGGAATGATATATTTTTAACATTTTGGTACTTGACTTTTCTAAACATTTTGAGTAAAATTGTTTTAATTTTGAATATGAGGATGGAGGAAAATCTTATGAGAACTATTGCAGTATTAACAAGCGGCGGGGATGCACCCGGAATGAATGCTGCTGTTCGTGCAGTTGTTAGAACAGCCTGTGTAAACGGAATTCGTGTTCTCGGTGTTGTTCGTGGCTTTAACGGCCTTATAAATGGAGATTTTGTTGAACTTGATTTGCGCTCCGTTTCAGATATTATTCACAGAGGCGGAACAAAGCTTTTCAGTGCCCGTTCAGCTGAATTTGCAACAGAAGAGGGAATGAGAAAGGCTATCCGCACTTGTAATGAAAACGGCATTGAGGGTGTTGTTGTTATCGGCGGAGACGGCTCTTTCAGAGGAGCCCGTGATTTATCGGAACGCGGAATTCCGTGTGTTGGCATTCCGGGAACGATTGATAATGATATTGCGTGCAGTGATTATACTATCGGCTATGATACCTGCCTGAATACAATTATGGAATGTGTAGACCGTGTTCGTGATACAACTGAATCACACGACAGATGCACGGTTGTTGAGGTTATGGGCCGCCGTGCAGGCTATCTTGCTCTTAATGCAGGTATCGCTGTCGGTGCAACTTCGATTTTAATTCCGGAAATTGAATTTGATATTCATAAGGATGTTATAGAAAGAATGCAGCGCACTCAGCTTACAGATAAAAAGCATTTCCTTGTTATTGTGGCAGAGGGTGTCGGTGTTGATGTAACTGATCTCGCAAAGCAGATTCAGGAAGAAACCGGTGTGGAATCCCGTGCTTGTATTCTTGGTCATATTCAGCGCGGCGGAAGTCCTACGGCTTCCGACAGAGTTATGGCAACCCGTATGGGCAATTATGCTGTTAAGGAGCTGCTTATGAAGAATATCGGCAACAGGGTTGTAGCTTCCAAAAACGGCGTTGTTGTTGATTATGATATTTTTGAAGCGCTTAATATGAGAAAGCATATTGATGAAGATCTCTTTACGGTTGCTATGGAAGTTTCAATCTGACATTTATATTTAAAATTTTGAAAGCCTTGATTTGTTCAAGGCTTTTTTTGTTTGCAAAAATTACAAGATTTAAATTCAAAAAATCCGTTAACAATATTTTATGGTGATTTTATGAGAAAATGTATTCGTATTTTTGACGGTGCTTTTGCAGTGCTGTTAGTATTTGTATATGCTTTTATTATTTACGGGTCGGCAGTTCTTCCTGATAAAATGGTTGTAAGAAATTCTTCGGACAGAGTTGTCGGAAAGTATTATTCTGTTTCGGCGCTGAATGATGAAAGCGTTGATTTTCAAAGTGCCCGTTCTGTCGGCATAAATACGGCAGAGCTGAAGTTTTTAGGTGTTATCCCTGTTAAAAATCAGAAAATTGTTAAATCGGAAACAAAAAGTGTTTACGTTTCGGGAGAACCCTTTGGGATTAAGCTGTATACGAATGGCGTTATTGTTGTAGGTACAAAGGATATTAATGTGAACGGTAAAACGGTTAATCCCTCTAAAGAAGCAGGAATTGAAGTAGGGGATATAATTGTTTCCATCAATAATCAAAAGGTTTATTCCTCTGACGAGGTTGAAAAGATTTTGAATGACAATAACGGAAAGGATTATGTTATCTCTATCAGACGTGGAGGAGAATATAAAACTTTCAGGCTCAGTCCGGTTTATCTGGAAAATGAAGGCTGTTATAAAGCAGGAATGTGGGTGCGTGATTCAACGGCAGGCATAGGAACTGTAACCTTTTTCAATAAAGAGGCAGGTACCGTTGCGGCCTTGGGACATCCCATAACGGATGTTGATACGGGAGAGATTATGCCTATCCTGAACGGCGAAGCTGTTGAAACAAATGTAACCTCGGTTATTAAATCAAGCTCGAATGAAACCGGCTCGCTTTGCTGCGATTTTCTAAGTAAATCAATCGGAAGCCTTTATAAGAATACCAATATGGGCATTTACGGCAAATATAATGAAAAAACAGATTTATCCTCTTATTCGGAATATGAGGTTGCCTCTCCACAGGAGGTGGAAAAGGGATTTGCCCAGATAATATGCACTGTTGATGCAACAGGCCCGCAGGTGTACTCTGCCGAAATAACAAAGATTTCCTATAATGATGATGTAAAGAATATGATAATCAAAATAACGGATGACAGGCTTATTGAAAAAACAGGCGGTATTATTCAGGGGATGAGCGGAACGCCTATTATTCAAAACGGAAAACTTGTTGGTGCCATAACACATGTTATAGTAAATAATCCGTTGAAGGGCTATGCCATATTTTCTCAGACCATGCTGGAAGAAAGTGAATATTAGATTAATCTGACGATAGACAAAAGCTGTGCGAAACTGACGCAAATCTGCATTTTCGGCATATAATTTTGTCTATCGTTATATTATTTTGTTGGAATTTGTAGTATTTTAAATCACAAAAAAATCTAAAATAATTATAAAGCAAAATGCAGAAAACATCTAAAAATGTCGCTTTATATCTAAAAATATCATTAAAAAATACAAGGGAAATAAAATCACGAAAATATTTTAAATAAGTATTGCAAAATTATAAAAGATATGGTAAAATTTGGGAAAATTAACACAACGGAGGTTTTATTATGAAAAACAATTTAAGGGTACTTATCGCTGATGATTCGGCATCTTTCGGCAGGGAATGCAAGAAAGAACTGGAATCAAACGGATTTGATGTCGTACTTACAGGAAAAGACGGTATGCGCGTTATGTCGCTTCTTGATACTCAACATTTTGATGCGGTGCTGATGGATGTGTTTATGTCGAATGCAGACGGGGTGGATGTTCTTGAGCACATAACAGCTTCTCTTGCCGAAAAACCGCTTGTGCTTCTTGTTTCGGCAATGGATAATGCCGAATTTGAAGAACAGATGATCAATGCAGGCGCTGATTATTATTTTATTAAGCCTGTTGCTGCACATTCTGTTGCAAAGAGAATTGAACGCCTTACTTCATGGAAATCCGAAAAGAAAAAGCGTTTGTCTACAGATGGTGCTGAAAATGATATTGATATTGTAATTTCCGATATTATGCGCCAGATTGGTGTGCCGGCTCATATTAAAGGTTATCAGTATTTAAGAACGTCAATTAAGCTTTGTGTTGAGGACTCCGAAATGCTTGGTTCTGTAACAAAGCTGCTTTACCCGACAGTTGCAAAAATGTATAATACAACCTCCTCAAGAGTTGAACGTGCAATCCGCCACGCTATCGAAGTTGCGTGGGACAGAGGTGATGTTGATGTCCTTTCCTCTTATTTCGGCTATACAATCCAATCACAGAGAGGTAAGCCTACAAATTCGGAATTTATTGCAATGATTGCCGATAAACTTAAGCTCTCCATGCGCCAGGGTGCATAAAAAAAGACACAAAAATAAACTGCCGACATAAAAGCGGCGGTTTATTTTTTAACTATAAAATATTTGAAAATGCTTACTTTTTTATGCATCAATATTGGGAATACAATATGTAGTGGTGTGAGCAAGTATTCATACAAAATATGCTTATTTAATTCTCTTGTGCAATATTACAGAATTTTTTTAAAAAATATTGTAAGAAATTACAAAATTTATTGCAAAAAAGGCTTGACAATGCTCTTTATATATAATATAATAGCCAAGCGTGTGGAAAAGCGTAATTATATATTTTATATATAAGTGCCTTATTTCTGCACATCCAGATATGCGTTGATGCCGGAGGTGGCGTTCAGTGTGTTTGCTTGCACTGAATGGGAATTTCGGCGGAGTATGTCCGATTTTAAACCGGGCGAAATCATACCAGTATTCAGCTATCCGCAGGTGACTTGCGAACGTCTGCAGTCTGTGGGATAGGTCTGCGCCCGAATGATATTTCTTCATTCGGTTTTTAAAAGGGCAGGATTGAAACACACGGCAGGGTGGTAAGAAATGGCTGGTAAAGTCTCGCACCAATATTTTTCAGGAGGAAAAGTAAATGGCAGCAAGCAAAGTAAAAATCCGCATCAGACTTAAGGGTTATGATCACAACCTTGTTGATCAGGCTGCGGAAAAAATCGTTGAAACTGCAAAGAACACCGGTGCTCAGGTAAGCGGTCCGATCCCGCTTCCTACTGAGAAAGAGGTTATCACAATCCTTCGTGCTGTTCATAAGTACAAGGACAGCCGTGAGCAGTTTGAACAGAGAACACACAAAAGACTCATTGACATTCTCAGACCTTCAAACAAAACAGTTGAAGCTTTGACAAGTCTTGAGCTCCCGGCCGGCGTTGATATCGAAATCAAATTATAATAACGGCGCGGTCGAGGTCAAGTTGGGAAACCAACCAATAACCAAGGAGGAAAAAATATGAAAAAAGGTCTAATCGGTAAGAAAATCGGCATGACTCAGATTTTCACAGCTGAAGGAAAAGTTATTCCTGTAACAGTTGTTGAAGCCGGTCCATGCGTAGTTACCCAGAAAAAGACAATGGAGAACGATGGCTACGAAGCAGTTCAGGTTGGCTTTGGCGATGTTAAAATCAACAAGGTAAACAAGCCAATGAAGGGCCACTTCGATAAGAACGGCGTTGCTCCCAAGAAAACACTTAAAGAGTTCCGTCTTGAGGATTGCTCAGCTCTTAACGTTGGCGATATCATCAAGGCAGACACATTCGCTGAAGGCGAAATCGTGGATGTTAAGGGAACTTCAAAGGGCCACGGAACAGCCGGTGCAATTAAGCGCTGGAATTTCTCAAGACTCCGTGAAACACACGGTACTGGTCCTAACGCAAGACATCAGGGTTCACTCGGTGCTTGCTCAAGTCCTTCAAGAGTATTCAAGGGCAGAAAAATGGCAGGTCATTACGGTCACGAAACAGTAACAATTCAGAACCTTACAGTTGCAAAGGTTGATGCAGAAAACAATCTTATCGCAATCAAGGGTGCTATCCCGGGTCCAAAGGGCGGAATTGTTGTTATCGCAGACGCAGTTAAAGCTTAACGAAAGGAGAGATAAATAATGGCACAGGTTCAGGTTTATAACCAGGAAGGTCGTAAGACTTCAAAATTAGAACTTGCAGATTCAGTATTCGGTATTGAGCCGAATAAGAATGCAATGCATCTTGCAGTTGTCAGCTATCTTGCTGCACAGCGCCAGGGCACACAGTCAACTCTCACTCGTTCAGAAGTATCTGGTGGCGGTGCTAAGCCTTGGAGACAGAAGGGTACAGGTCGTGCTCGTCAGGGTTCAACAAGAAGCCCACAGTGGACACACGGCGGTATTGCTCTTGGTCCTAAGCCAAGAAAGTACAAAGTAGCTTTAAATAAGAAAGTAAAAAGACTTGCTATGAAGTCTGCACTTTCAAGCAAAGTTGCTGAATCAGAAATGATGGTTCTTAATAAATTAGAGCTTGAAGAAATCAAAACCAAGGTTATGGTTGAGGTTTTTGCTAAGCTCAAAACAGGAAAGAAAGTTCTTCTTGTTCTTCCTGAAAACAATGATGTAATCTACAAGAGTGCTCGTAATATTGAGGGCGTTAAAGTAGTTACAGTTAACACACTTTGTGTTTATGACATTCTTAACTGCAGCAATCTTGTTGTGCTTAAGGATGCAGCAAAGAAGATTGAGGAGGTATATGCATAATGAAAACTGCTCAGGATATTATTCTTAAGCCAATCATTACAGAAGAGTCTATGACCGGTATTATGGTAAAGAAATATACCTTCAAGGTTGCTAAGGACGCAAACAAAATTGAAATCGCAAAGGCTATTGAAACTGTTTTCCCGGGAACAAAGGTTCTTAAGGTTAACACAATGAATGTTCGTGGTCATGAGCGTCGTCAGGGTATCCACAGCGGCTACACTCCATCATGGAAAAAGGCTATCGTTACCCTTACAGAAGATTCAAAGGAAATTGAATTCTTCAACGATATGATGTAATCACAACCTTATATATAATAGTATAGCGAAAATGAGAATATTTCGGATGATGAGGTATGATGAGTGCCATCTCATCGCAAAGTTATCCGGAAAGGAGAAATAATTATGGCAATAAAGAATTATAAGCCGACTACTCCTTCAAGAAGAAATATGTCGGTTACAGATTATTCTTCCCTCTCAAAAGTTGCTCCTGAAAGATCTTTGCTTGAACCGCTCAGCAAAAAATCAGGCCGTAACTCTTACGGAAGAATCACTGTTCGTCATCGTGGTGGCGGAAACAGAAAAAAATATCGTGTTATTGATTTCAAAAGACAGAAATTCGATATTCCTGCAGAGGTTAAAACAATCGAATACGATCCGAACCGTTCAGCTCATATTGCTCTTATTCAGTATGAAGACGGTGTAAAGAGCTACATCATAGCTCCTGAAGGTCTTAAGGTTGGCGCAACAGTAGTTGCCGGCCCTAATGCAGATATTGTTGCAGGTAATGCTCTTCCTCTTAAGAACATTCCTGTTGGTACAATTGTTCACAATGTAGAGCTTTATCCGGGAAGAGGTGCTCAGCTTGCTCGTTCAGCAGGCAACAGCGCTCAGCTTATGGCTCTTGAAGGTGCATATGCGCTCCTCAGACTTCCATCCGGCGAGCTTCGCAATGTTTCCTGCGATTGTATGGCAACCGTTGGTGTTGTTGGCAACACTGACCATGCAAATGTTAAAATCGGTAAAGCCGGCCGTAAGCGCAATATGGGCTGGCGTCCAACCGTTCGCGGTTCTGTTATGAACCCGAATGACCATCCACACGGTGGTGGTGAAGGTAAATCACCAATCGGTAGACCGGGACCTGTTACTCCTTGGGGTAAACCTGCTCTTGGCTACAAGACACGCAATAAGAAAAAAGCGTCTAACAAGATGATCGTAAGACGCCGCAACGGCAAATAAGAAGAAAGGAGAAGATTAAATGAGTAGAAGTACTAAAAAAGGACCTTATGTAGAAGCAAGTCTTTACAAAAAGGTTGAGGCTCTTAACGAAAAGGGCGACAAGCAGGTTATCAAAACCTGGTCAAGAAGTTCAACAATCTTCCCTGAATTCGTAGGACACACATTTGCTGTTCACGACGGAAGAAAGCATGTTCCTGTATATGTAACAGAGGATATGGTTGGTCACAAGCTCGGAGAGTTTGCTCCAACAAGAACATTCCGCGGCCATGCAGGCGCAAAAACATCAAGATAAGCGAAAGGAGATTTAAACTATGGAAGCAACAGCTAAAGCAACATACGTTCGTATATCTCCACGCAAGGTGCAGATTGTGCTTGATTTAATCAGAAATCAGCCTTGTGATAAGGCAATGGCTATTCTTAAGTATACACCAAAAGCTGCAACCGAGCCTCTTATGAAGCTTCTTAAATCAGCAATGGCTAATGCTGAGAATAACAATAATATGGACGTATCAAGATTATATGTAAGTTTCTGCAATGTAACTGCAGGCCCAACTCTTAAGAGAATTCAGCCAAGAGCTCAGGGCAGAGCTTACAGAATTAATAAAAGAACATCACACATTACCATTACCGTTAAGGAAATGGAAGACTAAGCAGGAGGAAAAGTTAGATGGGACAGAAATGTAATCCAACCGGTTTAAGAATCGGTGTTATCAAAAACTGGGACTCCCGCTGGTATGCAAAAAAGGGTGACTTTGCAAATACTCTTATTGATGATCATAAGCTTCGTGAGTATCTTCTTGACACCCTTAAAAGCGCAGGTGTTCCTAAAGTAGAAATTGAAAGAGATGCTAAGCGTGTAAGAATCAACATCCACTGCGCAAAGCCGGGCATGGTTATCGGCAAGCAGGGTGCTGAAATCGAAAAGCTTAAGGCTATTTGTGCTAAGAAATTAGGCAAGAGCGCTGATGAGGTTTTCATTAATATTATTGAAATCAAGCAGCCGGATCTTAATTCTATTCTTGTTGCACAAAGCATCGCAACACAGCTTGAAAAGCGTGTATCATTCCGCCGTGCTGTTAAGCAGGCAATCCGTAATACAATGAGACTTGGCGCTCGTGGTATTAAGGTTCAGGTTTCAGGCCGTATCGGCGGAGCAGAAATTGCTCGTACTGAGACTTATAAAGAAGGCACTATCCCGCTTCAGACAATCCGTGCTGACATTGATTACGGCACAGCAGAGGCTGCTACAACTTACGGCCGTATCGGTGTAAAAGTTTGGATTTATCAGGGCGAAGTTCTTCGTGAGTCAAGAAATAAGGCTCCGAGAAGAAGAACAAACAACAATCGCCGCAGGGATAATCGTAAGGAAGGAGGAAATCAGTAATGCTCTTACCTAAGCGTGTAAAACACCGTAAGCAGCACAGAGGTCGTATGACCGGTGAGGCTACAAGAGGAAACAAAGTAACATACGGTCAGTTTGGTCTTCAGGCTACAGAGCCTGCATGGATTACAGCCGCTCAGATAGAGGCTGCCCGTGTTGCCATGACCCGTTATACAAAGCGTGGCGGTCAGGTTTGGATTAAGATTTTCCCCGACAAGCCAATTACAGCAAGACCTGCTGATACCCGTATGGGTAAAGGTAAAGGTAATGTTGACTATTGGGTAGCAGTAGTTAAGCCGGGCAGAGTTATGTTTGA
>DESD01000023.1:18635-43176 GCA_002361935.1 Ruminococcaceae bacterium UBA3323
CCGGGCAGAGTTATGTTTGAACTCGCAGGCGTTGATGAAACTGTTGCTCGTGAGGCTATGCGTCTTGCAGCAAACAAGCTTCCTATCAAGTGCAAATTCGTAGTTAAAGAAGAGGGAGGAGAGCAGTAATGAAAGCAGCAGAAATTAAAGCTTTAAGCGCTGAACAGCGTACAGCTAAGCTTGCAGAGCTTAAGGAAGAACTTTTTAATCTTCATTTCCAGCAGGCTATCAATCAGCTCGATAACCCTATGAGAATAAAAGCAGTTAAGAAAGATATCGCACGCATCAAAACAGTTGAACGCGAAATCGAACTTGCTGGCTCAAATTCTTAAGATAGGAGGTAGTTTATTATGAGCGAAAGAAACCTCAGAAAAACAAGAGTAGGTGTTGTTTCAAGCGATAAGATGGATAAAACCGTTGTTGTTACAATTAAAGACAAGGTTCGTCATCCTCTTTATGGCAAAATCATCAACCGTACAGTTAAGTACAAGGCACACGATGAAGAAAATACTTGCGGAGTAGGCGATAAGGTTCTGATTATGGAAACCCGCCCGATGAGCAAGGATAAAAGATGGCGTGTGGTTGAAATCATTGAAAAGGCAAAGTAATCATTGCGAATTACAAGCTTTTAAAAATTAGTTAAAAAAATAATAACTGCAAGATGCAAAGTGTTATTTTGCAGTACGAAGGAGGAAAATGCTGTGATACAACAGGAAAGTCGTCTTAAAGTTGCAGACAACACAGGTGCTAAAGAAATCCTTTGCATTCGTGTTCTCGGCGGCTCAGGAAGAAGATATGCCAACATTGGCGATGTTATTGTAGCAAGCGTAAAAAAGGCTGCTCCAAACGGCGTTGTTAAAAAAGGCGAAGTTGTTAAAGCAGTCATCGTTCGTACAACTAAAGGTGTACGTCGTGACGACGGTCAGTACATTCGTTTTGATGAAAATGCTGCCGTAATTATCAGGGAAGATAAAACTCCCCGTGGCACCCGTATTTTTGGTCCCGTAGCAAGAGAGCTTCGTGATAAGGATTATATGAAGATTCTCTCTCTCGCTCCGGAAGTACTTTAATGGAGGTGCTGAATTATGAGTAAAATGTTTGTTAAAACCGGTGATACCGTAGTGGTTCTCAGCGGTAAATCAAAGGGCGTTAAGGGCGAGGTTATCGCTGTTAGTCCAAAAGAGGGCAAGGTTATTGTTAAGAATGTTAACAAGGTAACTAAGCATGTTAAACCTCGTAAGATGGGCGATCAGGGCGGACTTATCGAAGTTGAATCAGCTCTTTACGCTTCTAAAGTGCAGCTTGTATGTCCGAAATGCAACGAGGCTACTCGTGTAGGACATAAGGATGGCAGCCGTGTTTGCAAGAAATGCGGCAATGAATTTTAAGTAAGGGAGGAACATAACAATGGCTGCTAGGTTAAAAGAAACCTATAAGAGCGAAATCGCTCCTGCATTAATGAAAAAGTTTGAATACAAGTCTGTTATGCAAATCCCAAAGCTTGACAAGATTGTTATTAATGTTGGTTGCGGTGAAGCCCGTGAAAATTCAAAGGTAGTAGATGCTATCGTTAATGACCTTGGTATTATTACAGGTCAGAAGCCGGTTATCTGCCGTGCAAAGAAGTCTGTTGCTAACTTCAAACTTCGTGAAGGCATGCCAATCGGTGTTAAAGTAACTCTTCGTGGCGACAAGATGTATGAATTCCTTGACAGATTCTTTAATCTTGCTCTTCCGAGAGTTCGTGACTTCAGAGGAATTAATCCAAACTCTTTTGATGGCCGTGGCAACTATGCTATGGGTATCAAGGAACAGTTGATTTTCCCTGAAATTGATTATGATAAGATTGATAAGGTCCGCGGTATGGACATTATCATGGTTACAACAGCAAATACTGATGAAGAAGCAAGAGAGCTCCTTACATTATTAGGCGCTCCGTTTGCAGGATAAGGAGGGAATATCGTGGCTAAAACATCAATGAAAGTTAAAGCAGCTAAACCTGCTAAGTATTCAACTAGAGCTTACAACAGATGTAAGATCTGCGGTAGACCTCATGCTTATCTTCGTAAGTATGGCGTATGCCGTATCTGCTTCCGTGAGCTTGCTCATAAGGGTGAGATTCCGGGTGTAACAAAATCTTCTTGGTAAGAAACTGAGATTGCTAAATTTATAAGGAGGAAATATCAATGCATATTACAGACCCAATCGCTGATATGCTTACAAGAATTCGTAATGCCAATTCAGCAAAACACGATACAGTAGATATTCCTGCGTCTAACATGAAGAAGGCAATTGCTCAGATTCTTGTTGATGAAGGATATATCAAAGGATATAAAGTAATTGAAGATGGAAAGCAGGGCGTTATCCGTGCAACTCTCAAGTATGGTGAGGGTAAGTCACAGGTTATTACCGGTCTTCGCAGAGTTTCAAAGCCAGGTCTTCGTATTTATTCAAATGTTGAAGATATGCCTAAGGTAATGAAAGGTCTCGGTGTAGCAATTATTTCAACTTCAAAAGGTATAATGACAGACAGAGAAGCTCGCAAGCAGAATGTTGGCGGCGAAGTATTAGCATTTATTTGGTAAGGAGGTGCAGTTAGGATGTCTCGTATAGGCTTAAAGCCAATCGCTATTCCTGCCGGTGTTGATTTTTCAATCAACGGCAACACTGTAACCGTAAAAGGACCAAATGGTACTCTTACTATGGATAAACATCCAAACATAACCGTTAGTGTTGAAGGCAGCGAGGTAAATGTTTCAAGACCAGATGACAATAAGGAAAACAGATCACTTCATGGTCTTACCCGTTCTCTTATTGCAAATATGGTTGAAGGTGTAACAAACGGCTTCAAGAAAGTTCTTGAAGTAAATGGTGTTGGTTACCGTGTTCAGCTTCAGGGCTCAAACCTTGTTATGAACCTTGGTTTCTCACATCAGGTTATTATGACTCCTCCGGAAGGAGTTAAGGTAGAATGTCCATCTGCTACTCAGATTATCATTTCCGGCGCTGATAAGCAGGCTGTTGGTCAGTTCGCAGCTCAGGTTCGCGAAAAAAGACCACCGGAGCCTTATAAGGGCAAGGGCATTAAGTATGCTGAAGAGCATATTCGCCGTAAAGAAGGAAAAGCAGGTAAGAAATAAAGGAAGGAGTGAATTACTATGGTTTCAAGACAGGATGCCAATAAGGCAAGACAAAAGCGTCATAAGAGAGTGCGTGGAAAGATTTCAGGTACTGCTGAGTGTCCAAGACTTAATGTATATCGCTCCCTCAGCAATATCTATGCTCAGCTTATTGATGATGTTGCAGGTGTTACAATTGCACAGGCATCAACTACTGAAAAAGACTTCGCTCAGTATGGCGGAAATACAGAAGCAGCTAAGGCTGTTGGAAAAATATTAGCAGACAGAGCTAAGGCAAAGGGCATTGAAAAGTGCGTATTTGACCGCGGCGGTTACGTTTATCACGGACGCGTTGCTGCATTGGCAGACGGCGCTCGTGAAGGCGGACTTGAGTTCTAACGAAGGAGGGAAATACTTTATGGCAAAGATTGACACATCTTCAATGGAACTTGAAGAAAAGGTAGTTACCATTAACCGTGTTTCCAAAACAGTTAAGGGTGGTAGAATTTACAAGTTCTCAGCTCTTGTTGTTGTTGGTGACGGAAATGGTCTTGTAGGCTTCGGCGTAGGTAAGTCAGGTGAAGTTCCTGATGCTATCCGCAAGGGTATCGAAGATGCAAGAAAGAATTGTATCAAAGTTGCATTAAGAGGAAAAACAATTCCTCATGAGGTTAAGGGTAAGTTCGGTGCAGGCGAAGTATTGCTTATGCCGGCTCCAAAGGGTACCGGAGTTATCGCAGGCGGTCCTGTTCGTGCTGTTGTAGAAACAGTTGGTATCGCTGATATCCGTGCTAAGGCTATCCGCTCTAACAATCCTTACAATGTAGTAAGAGCAACAATGAACGGACTTGCTCAGCTTCGCACTGCTGATGAAGTAGCTGCTGTTCGCGGTAAGTCAACAAAAGAAATTTTAGGTTAAGGAGGGTGGAAAATGGCAGATATTAAAATCAAGCTTGTAAAAAGCTTAATTGGTAGCAAAAAAGACCAGATTGCCACCGCCCACTCACTTGGTCTTCGTAAAATAGGCAACGAAACAGTTCAGCCGGACAATGCTCAGACAAAGGGTAAAATCGCAAAGATTTCTCACCTTGTTGAAGTTGCAGAAGGCTAAGAGGAGGTGCAGATAGATGAAATTACATGAACTTTCTCCAGCTGAAGGCTCTAAAAAAGCTGTTAAAAGAATCGGTCGCGGTGCCGGTTCGGGTCAGGGTAAAACTGCCGGCAAAGGTCATAAGGGTGCAAAGGCTCGTTCAGGCTACAGCCGTCAGGCCGGCTTTGAAGGCGGTCAGATGCCTCTTCAGAGACGTTTGCCAAAGAGAGGTTTTAACAATATCTTCAGAACAGAGTACGCAGTAGTTAATCTTTCATCTCTTGAAGAAAGATTTGAAAACGGTGCTGTTGTTGATGCTGAAAGCCTTAAGGCTTGTGGTCTTATTAAAAAGGAACTTGACGGTGTTAAGGTTCTTGGAAAGGGCGAAATCACAAAGGCATTAACCGTAAAGGTTGCTGCAATCAGTGAATCAGCTAAAGCAAAAATTGAGGCTGCAGGTGGCAAGGCGGAGGTGCTTTAAATGATAAAAACCCTCGTTAATGCATGGAAAGTTCCTGAAATCAGGAAAAAAATACTTTTCACTGCATTTATTATTCTTATTTTCCGTATCGGTTCGGTTATTCCTGTTCCGTTTCTTGATATCGTTGATGAAATTGATATCGGTAAGGGTAATACAATTTTAACTTATTTGAGTCTTATGACGGGTAGTGCTTTCACATACGGAACCATTTTCGCTATGTCCATCACCCCGTATATTAACTCTTCAATTATTATGCAGCTCCTTGCTGTTGCTATTCCTGCTTTGGAAAGGCTTCAGAAGGAGGGCGAAGAGGGAAGAAAGAAGATTGCTTCGATTACTCGTTATGTAACCGTTCTTCTTGCAATTCTTCAGTCACTTGCTTACTATTTCTTCCTTCGCACAAACAACTACCTTATGGTAGGTGCTGACGGCGCTGCATTTACAGGCTTTGCTGCCGTATTTCAGGCGTTCGTTATTATTGCAGTTTTAACTGCAGGCACAGCTATCATAATGTGGCTTGGTGAACAGATTACAATTGATGGTATCGGCAACGGTATTTCAATCATCCTCTTTGCAGGTATCGTATCTCGTTTCCCAACCTTAATTAAGCAGTTGTTCCAGTATCTCAGCACCGGACGACTTGTTTATAGAATTCTCGTACCAACCGTTATGGTATTGTTCGTATTAATGGTAGCCTATATCGTATTTATGGATAATGCCGAAAGAAGACTTCCGATTCAGTATGCTAAGCGTGTAGTCGGTCGTAAAATGTATGGCGGTCAGTCAACTCATATGCCGATTAAGGTTAATATGAGCGGCGTACTTCCAATCATCTTTGCTTCCTCAATTCTTTCACTTCCGGCAACTGTTCAGATGTTCATTTCTGCTGATAAGTATGAAGGCACCTTCTGGGAAAGCTTCTTTGATGCGTTCCAGAGCGACTCTTGGTGGTACGCAGGAATGTATTTCATTCTTATAATCTTCTTTGCTTACTTCTATAGTACAATTCAGTATAATCCTATAGAAATGGCAAATAACCTTCGTAAAAACAATGGTGCAATTCCGGGTATCCGTCCCGGTAAGCCAACCTCTGAATATATCTTCAGAGTTATAAGCAGACTTGTTCTTATCGGTGTGCTTATGCTTGCAGTAGTTGCACTCTTCCCGTTAATCTGGTCACTGATTTGTGATGCAGCTATTCCTCCTCTTACTGAAGATGGAACAGACGGCGGTATGTCTATTACATTGGGTGGTACCTCAGTAATCATTATGTGCGGTGTTGCTCTTGAAACTGTTCGTCAGCTTGAATCTCAGATGATGATGCGCCATTATAAGGGCTTCCTTGATTAATAAGAAAGGTTTGAGTTTTTATGAAATTAATACTTCTTGGTGCTCCGGGTGCAGGCAAAGGCACTCAGGCAGAAAAGATTGTTGAAAAGTATGGTATTCCCGCTGTTTCAACCGGAAACATCATTCGTGCCGCTCTTAAAGACGGCACGGAGATGGGACTTAAGGCTAAATCCTATATGGAAGCAGGCCAGCTTGTTCCGGATGAGGTTGTAATCGGAATTATCAAGGATAGATTAAAAGAAAAAGATTGCGAAAATGGTTTCATTCTTGATGGTTTCCCACGCACAATTCCACAGGCTCAGGCCTTGGAGGATATGGGTATTGCAATCGACAAGGTGCTTGATATTGAAGTTCCTGATGAAAAAATAACTGCAAGAATGTCCGGTCGCCGTGTTTGCGCAAAATGTGCAAATTCCTATCATATGCTTTACAAAAAGCCACAGGTTGATGGTGTTTGCGATGCTTGCGGCGGCGAACTTGTTCAGCGTAAAGACGATGCTCCTGAAACTGTTCAGGCAAGATTGGCAGAATACCATGAAATGACTGAACCGCTTAAGGACTTCTATTCCAATCTTGGCAAGCTTGTTATTGTTGAGGGTCAGGAAGAAGTAGCAGATACAACTGCTCTCGTTTTTAAAGCTTTGGAGGATTAACATGGTAGTGCTTAAAAGCAGCAGAGAGCTGGAGCTTATGAAAGAAGCTTGTCAGATATCTGCCGAAGCATTAATGGTGGCAGGAGAGGCTGTTAAGCCCGGTGTTTCAACAAAAGAAATTGATAAAATCGCTTATGATTTAATCAGGAAAAGGGGAGCAACTCCCAATTTTCTCGGGCTTTATGATTTTCCTGCTACTGCATGTATTTCCATAAATAATGAAGTTATCCACGGTATACCGAAAGCAAACCGTATTATCCGTGAGGGTGATATTGTAAGCATAGACCTCGGTGCTGAAAAAAATGGATATAACGGCGATAATGCTGCAACATTTGTGGCTGGGACTTGCTCTCCCGAAGCAAAGCGGCTGATTGATACAACCCGTGAAAGCCTTTATAAAGGCATTGAACAGGCTGTACCGGGCAACAGAATCGGCGATATAGGCCATGCTGTTCAGCAGTATTGCGAGGAACGCGGTTACGGCGTTGTTCGTGATTTTGTTGGTCACGGTGTGGGTAGAAAACTTCACGAAGATCCAAGTGTACCTAACTTCGGGCACGAAGGTCGTGGTATCAGACTGTTACCCGGAATGACATTGGCAATTGAACCGATGATCAATCAGGGAACCTATAAGGTAAAACAATTATCAGACGGATGGACAGTTGTTACGGCAGATGGCAAGCTGGCTGCTCATTTTGAGCATACTATTGCAATCACATCAAACGGACCTGTAATAATGACCAAAATCTGATGTTTGCAATCAATTGCAGGCGATTACGCCGCGATGTGATTCCAGTTAAATTAAAACATCTTAATCGTATTTAGGTATAGCGAGGTATAATGATGTCAAAGTCAGATATGATTGAAGTTGAAGGTACCGTGATTGAGGTTTTACCAAACACAACATTTAAGGTATCACTTCAGAATAATCACATTATTTTAGCCCATATCAGCGGCAAGCTGCGTATGAATAATATTCGTATTCTTCCCGGTGATAAGGTAACAATTGAAATGTCTCCATACGATCTTACAAAGGGTCGTATCATTTGGCGTTCAAAGTAATTTTAAGGAGGATATTCAAAATGAAAGTTAGACCTTCTGTTAAGAAAATTTGCGATAAATGCAAAGTAATAAAGCGCAATGGAAAAGTAATGGTTATCTGTGAAAATCCTAAGCATAAACAGCGTCAGGGCTAATCCTGAACTAAGAATCGGAGGTAAACTGTAAAATGGCACGTATTTCAGGTGTTGACTTACCTAATGATAAAAGAGTAGAAATCGGTCTTACCTATATTTACGGTATCGGCAGAACAACAGCTACTCAGATTATCGAAGCAACAGGAATCAATCCAGACACTCGCTGCAGAGATTTGTCTGAGGATGAGGTTTCTAAAATTCGTGATTACATTGAAAAGAACGTAACTGTTGAAGGTGACCTTCGCAGAGATGTTGCGTTCGATATCAAAAGACTTATAGAAATTGGTTGCTACCGCGGCATTCGTCACAGAAAGGGTCTTCCTGTCAGAGGACAGACTTCAAAGAACAATGCACGCACAAGAAAAGGTCCTAAAAAGACCATAGCAAACAAGAAGAAATAATTGTAGGAGGAAACAAGTATGGCTACAAAAAAGACCACAACTTCACACAAGCGCCGTGAGAAGAAAAATATTGAGCGTGGTACAGTTCATATTCAGTCAACCTTCAACAACACTATCGTAACGATTGCTGATATGCAGGGAAACGCTGTTTCCTGGGCATCAGCAGGTGAAATGGGCTTCAGAGGCTCAAGAAAATCAACTCCTTTCGCTGCTCAAACAGCTGCTGAAACAGCTGCCAAGGCTGCAATGGAGCACGGTATGAAAACTGTTGAAGTTTACGTTAAGGGACCGGGAGCTGGCCGTGAATCCGCTATCAGAGCATTAGAAACTGTTGGACTCAGCGTTACTCTTATTAAAGATGTTACTCCTATTCCACACAATGGCTGTCGTCCGCCAAAAAGACGCCGCGTATAGTATTTAATGGAGGTTACTTGATATGGCAAGATATACAGGACCTGCTTGTAAGCTTTGCCGCCGTGAAGGAAAAAAGCTTTTCCTCAAGGGTGACAGATGCTATACAAGTAAATGTGCTTTTGACCGTCGTTCCTATGCACCTGGTCAGCATGGTCAAAACCGCAAAAAAACTTCAGAATATGGTCTTCAGCTTCGTGCTAAGCAGAGCGCTCGCCGTTACTATGGCATCGCTGAGGGTCAGTTCCATAAATATTTCCTTATGGCTGCAAGAAAAGCCGGCGTAACCGGTACAAATCTTCTTCAGATTTGCGAAAGCCGTTTGGATAATGTTGTTTACGAAGCAGGCTTTGCAAGCTCAAGAGCACAGGCTCGTCAGCTTGTAAATCATGCACATTTCACCGTTAACGGCAGCAAGGTTGATATTCCATCTTATCTTCTTTCTGCAGGTGATGTTGTTGCTGTAAGAGAAAAAAGCAAATCTACAGATGAGTATAAGGCTATTGCAGAGGCTAACGCTTCTCGCCCTGTTCCTATGTGGATTGAAAAGAATGAGGGTGCTATGGAGGCTAAGATTTTAAGAGCTCCTGAGAGAGAAGAAATCGCAACTCCTGTTGAAGAGCATCTTATTGTCGAGTTCTATTCTAAATAATAGTTGATCATTTCTTTTATTTAGTGCAACAAAATATAATTTAGGAGGCTTTTAAATGATAGAAATTGATAAGCCTAATATCGATATAGTAGAGTTATCTACTCAGGGAAGCAGAAGCGTAGGTAAGTTTGTTGTAGAACCTCTTGAAAGAGGCTTCGGCACAACTCTCGGAAACGGAATGAGAAGAGTTCTTCTTTCATCCCTTCCGGGCTATGCAATCACTTCCGTTAAGATTGATGGTGTATTACACGAGTTTTCTACTATTCCTCATGTTAAGGAAGATGTAACAGAGATTGTGCTTAATCTTAAAAATGTTATTCTTAAAATACATGATGAAAGCGCAAAAACTCTTTATATCAAAGCGCATGGAGAGGGAGAAATTACCGCAGGCGATATCGAGCATGGCTCAGATGTTGAAATCCTTAATCCGGATCTTCACATTGCCTATCTTGATGAAGGTGCAAGCGTTATTATGGAGCTTACTGCCGACAGCGGCAGAGGCTATGTTCCTTGTGACAGAAACAAGCAATTAATGGATCTCCCGATCGGAACAATTGCTATAGATTCTATTTATACTCCTGTTCTCAAGGTTAATTATACGGTTGAGAACACTCGTGTAGGACAGCAGACAGATCTCGATAAGCTTGTTCTTGATGTTGAAACAGACGGCACGATTCCGGCAGATGAAGCTGCTTCGCTTGCAGCCAAGATTCTTAATGATCACCTTAAGCTCTTTGTTGATCTTTCTGAGGAAGTGGGAAGCAAGGAAATTATGGTAGAAAAGGATGATGACGGAAAGGAAAAAGTTCTTGAAATGACCATTGAAGAGCTTGATCTTTCAGTTCGTTCTTTCAACTGCTTGAAGAGAGCAGGCATTAATACTGTTGAAGATTTAATCGGTAAATCCGAAGATGATATGATGAAAGTCAGAAACCTTGGTAAAAAGAGCCTTGATGAAGTTATTGCAAAGCTCTCAACGCTTGGTTTTACACTTAATCGTGAAGAGGACTAAAGGAGGGAATTTCTATGCCAGGTACCAGAAAATTGGGCAGACCCACTGATCACAGAAGGGCTATGCTCAGAGGTATGGTTACGTATCTTTTAGAAAACGGCAAAATTGAAACAACCGTTACAAGAGCTAAGGAAGTTCGTGCTATGGCTGAGAAGATGATTACTCTCGGTAAAAACGATACCCTTCATTCAAGAAGACAGGTTCTTGCTTATGTAACTAAGGAAGATGTAGTTAAAAAGCTTTTTGATGAAATTGCTCCAAAATATGAAGACAGAAACGGTGGTTACTGCCGTATTATCAAAACAGGCCCTCGTCGTGGTGATGCAGCAGAAATGTGCATCATTGAGCTTGTATAAGAAGATAATACAATCATAAAAATAAAGGAACACTGAGAAATCAGTGTTCCTTTTGTCATACTAAAAACCTTGTTTTGTTCAACTTATTGCAGAGGGTTCGGTGTCCTCGATAAACCGAAATAAATACCGCAGGAATTTTGTAATGATACCAACTGTAAGAAGGTTATATTTTCTGGGAATTTTGATAATATTATACTACATATTTACGAACTAAAAAAATAAATTATGCCGTATCTATTGAAAAAGAATGACGTATATTGTAAAATATATAAAAATCAAATCGGAGGGCAAACAATTATGAAAAAAGTTGCAATTATTATGGGTTCCGATAGCGATTTGCCTATCGTTACCCCTGCAATCAAACAGCTTAAAGAGCTTGATATTGAAACAGAAGTAAGAGTTATGAGTGCACACAGAACGCCAAAAGAAGCACAGGCTTTTGCAGAATCGGCAATTGATAACAATTTTGGTGTAATTATTGCTGCGGCAGGTATGGCTGCTCATCTTGGAGGTGTGCTTGCAGCCTCAACTACGCTTCCCGTAATCGGAATCCCCTGTTCGGCGAAAGTGCTTGACGGTATGGATGCTATGCTTGCAACAATTATGATGCCGCCCGGAATTCCTGTTGCCTCTGTTGGTGTTAATGCAGCAAAAAATGCGGCTCTTCTGGCTGCCGAAATTCTGGCAGTGGGTGATGAGGCACTTATGCAGAAATTGAAGAATATGAGAAAAGAAATGGCTGCTGCCGTTATCGAAAAGGATAAGGCATTGCAGGAAAAAATAAAAGAAATATAAATTACAGGAGTTTATCTTATGGAAAAAAGTTTCAGTGAAAGTTATGCAGCAGCAGGTGTTGATGTAACAGCAGGCTATAAGTCTGTTGAGCTTATTAAATCCCACGTAAAGAAAACGAATATCCCGGGTGTAATCGGAGGCATCGGCGGCTTCGGCGGAATGTTTGAAATTGCAGCTAACGAATATAAAAATCCTGTTCTTGTCAGCGGAACAGACGGTGTCGGCACAAAGCTTAAGCTTGCCATGCTTATGGATAAGCACGATACAATCGGTATTGACTGTGTAGCTATGTGTGTAAATGATGTTGCCTGCAGCGGTGCTAAGCCGTTATTCTTTCTTGATTATATTGCCTGCGGCAAAAACTACCCCGAAAAGATAGAGCAGATTGTTAAGGGTGTGGCAGACGGCTGTGTTCAGGCAGGCTGCGCACTTGTCGGCGGAGAAACAGCAGAGCATCCCGGGCTGATGCCTGACGAGGATTATGATCTTGCAGGCTTTACTGTAGGCATCGGTGATAAGGACAAGCTGGTTTCCGGTGATAATCTTAAGGCAGGCGATGTACTTATCGGTGTTGCTTCTTCGGGTATTCATTCAAACGGCTTTTCTCTTATCAGAAAAGTATTCAATATTAACGAAGAAACAATTAAAGTATATTATGATGAGCTTGGAAAAACACTTGGAGAGGAGCTTATCACTCCAACAAGAATTTATGTTAAGCCTCTTCTTGAGCTTATGAGCAGGGTAACGGTTAATGCTATCTCTCATATAACAGGCGGCGGCTTTTACGAGAATGTTCCGAGAATGCTTAAGGAGGGCTTTACTGCTGTTATCGAAAAGGATAAATGCTTTAAACTGCCTATCTTTGATTTGATTCAGAAAACAGGCAATATCCCGGAAAGAGATATGTATAATACATTTAATATGGGTACCGGTCTTGTTATTGCAGTTGATAAGGAAAAGGCTGATGAAGCCATTGCAATCCTTAATAATGCAGGTGAAAAGGCTGCAATCATCGGTGAAATCAAAGCCGGCGAAATGGGTGTTGAATTGGTATGATGAATATTTGTGTTCTTGTTTCAGGCGGCGGAACAAATCTTCAGGCTCTGATTGATGCTCAAAACAGAGGCGAGATAAAAAACGGAAAAATAACCTGCGTTATTGCTTCAAAGCCTGATGCGTATGCTCTTGAAAGAGCGAAGAAAAATGATATTTCTACCCGTGTTATTCCAAGAAAAGAATATATTGATGTTCATACCTATACAAGAGCAGTTACAGATGCTCTTATTGAGGAAAAGGCCGACCTTGTTGTTTATGCAGGTTTTATGACAATTCTTGATGAACAGATTGTTGAGGCTTTTCCCTTCAAAATGATGAATGTTCACCCTGCGCTTATTCCGTCCTTCTGCGGCAAAGGCTTTTATGGACTTCATGTCCACGAGGCAGTGCTTGCAAGCGGTGTTAAGCTTACAGGTGCAACCGTTCATTTTGTAACCGAGGAGTGTGACGGCGGACCGATCATTCTGCAAAAAGCGGCTGCTGTTGAAAACGGAGATACTCCTGAAATTCTTCAGAAAAGAGTTATGGAGCAGTGCGAGTGGAAAATTCTTCCGAAAGCGGTTTCCCTTTTCTGTGAGGGCAGAATTAAAATAAACGGAAATAAAACAGAAATTATGTAAAGGTGATAGTATGGAAATTGTAAATATTGCAAAAGAATTATCTTCGAATTCATATCCCGGAAGAGGGATTATTCTTGGCAAAACTCCTGATGGAAAATGTGCAGCCATTGCGTATTTCATTATGGGAAGAAGCGAAAACAGCCGTAATCGTATTTTTGAGGAGAATGACAGGGGCGGAATTCGCACAAAGGCTTTTGATGAAAGCAAAATGGTTGATCCAAGCCTTATTATTTATAATCCGGTTCTGAAGCTGGACGGTAAAACAATCGTTACAAACGGCGATCAGACAGATACAATTTATGATTTCATGAAAGAGGGCAAGTGCTATCGTCATGCTCTTTTAACCCGTGAATTTGAACCGGATGCACCGAATTATACACCAAGAATTTCCGGTGTTGTAAAGCCGGACGGCGATTATGTTTTGTCTATTCTCAAATCAAATATGGGAAAGCCGCAGTGCTTAAGATTTTTCTTTGAATATCCTGCCGAAGCAGGTCTTGGTCATTTTATCCATACGTATAAGTGTGACGGTAATCCTATCCCGTCTTTTGAGGGAGAGCCAACCCCTGTTGCAGTAGAAACAAATGATATTGAGGAATGGACAAGCGTTATCTGGAATAATCTTAACGGGGATAACAAGGTTTCCCTTTTTACTCGCTTTATCAATCTTGAAACAGGTGAAGAGCAAACCAGAATCGTTAATAAAAATGTATAAAATAATTTAAGCAAAGGTAATTCTATGCCTTTGCTTAAAGTTCTTTTTAAAGGAGAGTTACAATGAAGGTATTAGTAGTAGGCGGCGGCGGAAGAGAGCATGCCCTGATAAGAAAAATTAAAGAATCGGATAAGGTAACGGAAATTGCCTGCTGCCCCGGTAACGGCGGTATTTCCTATGATGCAAAGTGCTATCCGGTAGCTGCAACGGATATAGACGGCGTTGTTCGTCTTGCCAAGGAAATCAAAGCGGATTTTGTTGTTGTTGCTCCCGATGATCCTCTTGTTGCAGGTATGGTTGATGCCCTTAATGCTGAGGGCTTTCCGACATTCGGTCCAAAAGCAAATGCTGCAATCATTGAAGGTTCAAAGGTTTTTTCTAAAAATCTTATGCTTAAATATAATATCCCAACGGCTGAATATAAGGTTTTTGATAATGCAGAGGATGCAGTTGCTTATGTTAAGGAAAAAAATGAATTTCCAACAGTAGTTAAGGCAGATGGTCTTGCACTCGGCAAGGGTGTTATTATACCTGAAAGCTTTGAAGAGGCCGAAGCAGGCATAAAGGAAATTATGCAGGATAAAATCTTCGGTGAAAGCGGAAACCATATTGTTGTTGAGGAATTCTTAACAGGCCCCGAGGTGTCTGTTCTTGCGTTTACAGACGGGAAATGCGTTAAACCAATGGTTTCCTCTATGGATCATAAGCGTGCGCTTGACGGGGATAAAGGGCTGAATACCGGCGGTATGGGAACCGTATCCCCAAATCCGTATTATACGGATGCTGTTGCTGCCGAATGTATGGAGAAAATATTTATTCCGACAATTGAAGCCATGAATACAGAGGGAAGAACCTTTAAGGGCTGCCTCTATTTCGGTCTTATGATTACGCCGAAGGGTCCTAAGGTAATTGAATATAACTGCCGCTTCGGTGATCCTGAAACGCAGGTTGTTCTTCCGCGTCTGAAGACGGATATTATGGATATCTTTGAAGCCATTAATAATGAAACTCTTTCGGATTTAAGCATAGAATGGTCTGATGATGCAGCAGCCTGTGTTGTTATCGCTTCGGGCGGCTATCCAAAATCATATCCGAAGGGTCTTGAAATTACAGGACTTGAAAACGGTCAGCACGAAAATGTTATTGTTTATCATGCAGGTACAGCACTTGACGGCAGCAAGCTTGTAACATCAGGCGGAAGAGTGCTTGGTGTAACAGCTTTGGGCACAGATTTAAAGGAAGCACTTGATAAAGCATATAAAGCAGTTGATGATATTCATTTTGAAAACAAGCACTTCAGAAGAGATATAGGCCAAAGAGCTTTAAAGGCAGTAAAATAAAAAAATAATTAAAAAAATCGCCGTCAAAGCAAAATTTCGAATGCTGAAAAGTTTTGTAAAAATTTATTAACTAAATGTTTACAAATCTGTTTACTTGTAGTTATTGACTTTTATACATACAGGAATTATACTAAATTCTATACTGAATAAATATCATTAAAAATTTATAGAGGTAGAGAAATGGCAACTGTAAGAAATAAGAAAAAAAAGAGAATCATCATTGCTGTTATCGTTTTGGTAATAGCCGCAGTGGTATCAGCAGTTATTGCTTATGCAGCTATCAGAAATTCTATTCCGGAGGTTTCACTTTACAGCGTTGGTACAAGCGATATTTATGAAACTGTAAGTGCAACGGGAAAGGTGTCCTCAGGAGCTGTGAAGGAATATAAGGTTAATGCTGTTGCAACTGTTAAGGATGTTCATGTTAAAGTCGGTGATGAGGTAAAAAAAGGCGATTTGCTTGCCACCTTTGATACATCAGGCTTCAATGCGCAGATAGCTCAGCTTCAAAAGTCTTATGATCAGGCAAAGGCCGGTTATAATGATGCTTTGGCATCTCAGAAGGAAGCAAAGAAAAATCTTGCTGATGTTCAGAAGAAGGTTGCTGAACTGGAAAAGGAAAATAAAAAGCTTAAGAAAAGTGTTGGTACAACAAAGACCACTAAAGCCCCCTCAACAACCCGTCCTTCAACGACTCGTCCCTCAACAACCCGTCCTTCAACAACCAATCCTTCCACAACACAGCCGAGTTCTGCTGCGAATAACAATCCATCAGTATCATTAACGCTTCCATCAAATCTGCCGTCAGATTTGCCGTCCAATCGTCCATCGAATCTGCCGTCAAATCTTCCGTCAGATATTCCTACATCAAATATAAGCGGCAATATACCGATTGATCCGGATGTAATTGCGGGTATTGATATTAATGATATGGATGCCGTTATGGCTGCCGTGTCTTCAAGTGAATCAAAGCTTGCTGCCAATGAGCTTATGCTTGCCGCATATTATGCGCAGGAGCAGATGTATTCTTCCCTGGCTTCGGATACGCTTGTTGCTTCCAAAAAGGAATTGATGAATACAACTAAAAGTGCGCTTAATTCTCTTCAGGAAGCACAGCAGGAAATGTCTGCCGGCTGGAGAGCAGCATTTGACGGAACAATTACGGAATGCAATATATTCCCGGAGGAGCAAACTTCTCTTCTTGCAAAGGGAATCACGCTTCAGAATATGAATAATAAGGTTGTAACAATTTCACTTGGCGAATATGATATACATAAGGTTAAGGTTGATATGCCTGTTAAGGTAACAACTGCTTATGGTGAATATACAGGTAAGGTTATCAGCAAGGCTCCTGTGGCATCAGGCGGTTCTGCAAGCTCTATTATGGATTCCGTTGGCTCAAGCATGGGAATCAGCGGACTTTCCAGCTTAACGCAGGCAGGTGCCGGTGTTGAGGTGCAGATAGCAGTTGATAATCCGGATGAGTTTATTATTATCGGATTTGATGCCGAGGTTGAAATTGCTGTCGGTGAGCATCACGGAATCACAACTGTTCCAAGTCAGGCAATGGTACTTGATAAAACAGGCTCTTATGTTTTTGTTTATAATGAAGAAGAAAAAACAGTAACAAAAACCCTTATAGAAACGGGCGCAAGCTCTGTTTCCGAATATGAGGTTTTAAGCGGTGTTAAGGCCGGCGATAAAATTGTTCTTGCCCCTCAGTCTACCTATGAAGACAGCTTTGAGGCAAGAGTAAAAGAAGATGCATAATAGTAAGGAGAGTCTTTCGTGAATATAACAGAAAGCTTTAAAATTGCCATTAAGTGCATCAGAGCAAATTGGATGCGTTCACTTCTTACAATGCTTGGCATTATCATAGGTATCAGCTCGGTTATTATGATTGTCGGCGCAGGTACAGGAGCGCGTGATTATATTGTTTCGCTGATTGAGGAAATGGGCGCCAATGCTATTATGATAAGCGTTGATGCTACGCAGGCAACGGATAATGATTATTTAACACTTGATGATGTTGAAAATATAAAAAATAAGGTTGATGGCGTTGAAAGCTGTTCGCCGATGCTTATGGGTGTAGGTAAGGCAACAATTGATTCCAAAGGAAAAGAAGCAACTGTAATGATGATTGGTGTTAACACCGATATTTATTTAAGCCTTCCCGAGGGCTGCAGCTACGGCAGATTTTTCGGTGAGGATGAATATGCTTCGGCAGCGCCGATTGCAATAATGGGAAGTGCCAGTGCAACAACCATTTACGGCTATGAGGATGTAACAGGCGAAACGGTTACGGTTCGTTCAAGCGGAAAAGCCATGAAAGTAAGGATATGCGGCGTTGCAAATATAGATCAGCTTGCCGGTTCTGTCGGCGGAAATTCCTCCATGCTTTCTTCCATGTTTCAGCAAAATGAAGATTCGCTTATGATGGCTTTGTTTATTCCCTGTACTACCTTAACGCAAATTACGGGAACAGATGCCAAAATCAATATGGCAATGGTTATGGCAGAAGAAGGCGCAAATAATGAGGCTGTCGGAAATGCAACAGTAAATTATCTGAAAGCGGCGCATGGTAATTATTCAAACAGTGTTTACATGGCGCAGGATATGGCAACATATATCGCCATTGTTGATATCGTTATGCAGGTGCTTACGGCGTTTATTGCCTGCATAGGTGCAATTTCTCTTTTAGTCGGCGGTATAGGCGTTATGAATATCATGCTTGTTTCCGTTACGGAGCGAACAAGGGAAATCGGAATCAGAAAATCCCTTGGTGCAAAGACCAGCACAATTACGCTTCAGTTCCTTACCGAATCCATAATAATATGTATTATAGGCGGTTTAATAGGGCTGACCTTGGGTATTCTTGGTGCATACGGGGCATGTGCAATTGTTGGTATTACGCCGAAAATAACATGGTGGATTCTTTTGATTGCCTTGCTGTTTTCAAGCGGTGTGGGCTTATTCTTCGGTATTTATCCTGCACGAAAAGCTGCTATGCTCAGTCCGATTGAAGCATTAAGACGGGAATAATGATTTTGTAAAATTTCAGCGGTTTTCTTTTTGAAAGCCGCTTTTCCTGTTTTCTTATTTACAAAAATGTGCAATTGTGATATAGTTATAATATTATGGGAGGGTGTTATGGAACATATTAATGAAATTCTCGAAAAATTTAGATTTAAAGGCGATTTAATTGATTGCTCGGTTTATGGCTCCGGTCATATTAATGTAACATATCTTGCAGTTTATAATAATAACGGCAAAGAGGAAAAATATGTTGTTCAGAAAATCAATCCGAATGTTTTCAAAAATATTGAAAAGCTTATGGATAATATTTTTGCTGTAACCTCGTATCTGCGTGAAGAAATCCGCAAAGCAGGCGGCGATGAAAATCGTGAAACGCTTCATTTTATTAAAACTGTTGATGGAGATAAGTTTTATGTTTCGAAAGACGGAAGCTGTTACAGAGCCTATATTTTTGTTTCCGATTCCGTAAGCTATAACAGTGTTGATAATGCAGAGCTGTTTAAGCAGAGCGGTATTGCTTTCGGAAAATTTCAAAGGCTGCTTGCCGATTTTCCGGCAGATACGCTTTATGAAACGCTTCCTGAATTTCATAATACGAAGCACAGATATGAAACGGAATTTATTCCTGCCGTAAATCAAAATCTTTCAGACAGAAAAGAAACCTGTCAAAGTGAAATTGATTTTGTTATTGAAAGAAGAGATTATTGCTCCCGCCTTGTAGATTTGATTAAAGAGGGCAAACTTCCTCTCAGAGTTACGCATAATGATACAAAGCTGAATAATGTTATATTCGATAAGGAAAGCGATAAGGCAATATGTGTAATAGATCTTGATACCGTTATGCCGGGTCTTGCACTTTATGATTTCGGCGATTCAATCCGCTTCGGTGCCAATACTGCTGTTGAGGATGAAAAGGATTTGTCCAAGGTCAGCATTAATCTTGATTATTTCAAAGCATATGCAGATGGATTTCTTTCTCAGGCAGGTGAAAGTCTGAATCAGTGTGAAATTGATAATCTTGCCTTTGCATCTCTTCTGATGACCTTTGAATGCGGAATGCGTTTCTTAACGGATTATCTTAACGGCGATACATATTTCAGAACTGCTTATCCGGAACATAATCTTGTTCGTGCAAGGGATCAGTTTGCGCTTGTGGCAGATATGGAAAAGCATATGGATGAAATGAAAGAAATTATTTCCGATTTAGTAAAATAATTCACAGAAATAAAACCCCGTTGATTTACTCAACGGGGTTTTATAATATTTGTCATATTATTTCCAAAGGTTTTTATAAATTTTTAAAATGTCTTTTTTGGTAACCTTTTTCATTGTGTTTGACGGAGAGCCGGAATCAAGTGCATCGTCTGCCATTTTATCCATAACCTCAAAGAAGCGTTCCTTTTTTACTCCGAATTCTTCAAGGGTGGGAACCTCGCAGATTTTGCATAATTCTCTGCAGGAATTCAAAAAGGCTTCGGCCGCTGTTTTATCGTCGTCCGCTGTGTGGGCTGCCTTGATGGCTCTTCCTAAATCGGCGAATCTGTCATAAGCTCCGTCAAGTGCAAAGCGGAAGCATTCGCTTAAAAGCATAGCGTTTGAAAGACCGTGCGGAACATGGAATAATGCGCCGATAGGGCGGCTCATTCCGTGAATAATGGTAACGGATGCGTTGTTGAATGCAACACCTGCCTCAAGCGCTGCAAGGCTCATCTCTGCTCTTGCTTCAATATTTTTAGGTTCCCTGTAAACGATAGGAAGATTTTTGAAGATTCTTTTTACGGCGCTGATTGCCAAATCATCTGTTAACGGCTGTGCCTTTCTTGAGGTATAAGCCTCTGCGGCATGACAAAGTGCATCAAGTCCTGTAGCTGACGTAACAGACGGCGGGGCAGTCAGTGTAAATGCCGGATCATCAATAGCCAATGTCGGCATTAAAACAGGGCCTTTAAGAAGCATCTTAATGTTTTTCTTCGTGTTCGTTATAATAGTAAATTGTGTTGCTTCAGAGCCTGTTCCGCTGGTTGTAGGAACAGCAACCATAGGAGGGGTAGGAATGCTGATGATTTTTCCGTAGTAATCGTCAATTTCTCCGCCGTTTGTTGCAACTGCACCGATTGCTTTCATGGCATCAATAGGGGAGCCGCCGCCGATTGCAATAAGGAAATCACATCCGTCATTTCTGTATTGTTCAATACCCTTGTCAATAATAACATCTGTTGGCTCGGAATTTACATTGTCATAAATGCTGTATGCAATGCTCAATTCGTCCAGTTTGTCCGTAACAAGCTTAACATTTCCGAAGCGAACCATAAATCTGTCTGTAACAATAAGCGCTTTTTTACCGAAATCCTTAAGCAGGGGCTTTGCATTTTCAAGTGCTCCCTCGCCGTAAACGATTTTACCCGGCATGATAAACTGAAATCCCATTTTTATACCTCTTTTACCGCAATTTAATTAGGATTTATCTCCATTTCTTATATATTTTATAATAAAAACAGTAAAAGTCAAGAGTAAAACAACAAAAAACACACCTTGCAGGGAATGCTCCCCAAAGGTGTGTTTTTTCTTGAATTTCTTTATAACAGACCGTCCCAGGTGTCAACCTCTTTAGCCTTCATTTCTTCCTCGTCAAACCAGTGCTGTGTTACGGATTTGCTTTCCGTAAAGAAGCGGTAAGCATCTTTGCCAAGGCAATGAAGATCGCCGAAAAAGCTCTTTTTATGTCCGCTGAACGGAATAAAGCCAACAGGAACAGGAATACCAACATTGATGCCGACCTGTCCGCCGTCTGTATATCTTGCAAACTGACGTGCATAATATCCGCTCTGTGTATAAATAACGGATCCGTTTGCATAGGGGTTTGCATTCATAATTGCAAGACCTTCGTCAAAATCCTTGCATCTCTTAATGCAGAGAACAGGTCCGAAAACCTCGTCACTGCCGATGGTCATATCCTCGGTTACATGGTCAAAAATTGTAGGGCCAACGAAATATCCGTTTTCATATCCCTCGGGAACCTTTGGGTTTCTGCCGTCAAGCACCAGCGTTGCGCCCTCGTCAACACCCTTCTGAATGTCGGCAACAACCTCGTCATAATGCTTTTTATATGTGATAGGACCCAAGCGGGTAGATTTATCCCAAGCAGGACCGCAGTTGATATTCATAGCCTGCTTTTTAAGCTCTGCAACAAATTTATCTGCAATAGATTCCTGAACAACGCAAACGGAAAGAGCCATACATCTCTGGCCTGCACAGCCGTAAGCAGAGTTGATAACGCCTGCAACTGTTCTTTCAAGTGCGCAGTCCTCCATAATAAGAGCGTGGTTTTTGGCCTGACAGAGTGCCTGAACTCTTTTTCCTGCAGCAGCGGCTCTTTCATAAACCTTAAGCCCAACAGGGGTAGAGCCTACAAAAGTAATGCCCTGAACATCCGGGTGATCAAGAATGGTATTAACCTCGTTTCTTGAACAGGTAACAACGTTGATTACACCGTCCGGAATGCCGGCTTCCTTATAAATTTCAGCAATTCTCATGGCTGTTTTCGGTGTAAGGGAAGCAGCCTTAAGAACCATTGTATTGCCGCATGCAACGCATACAGGTGCCATCCAGCCAAATGGAATCATCGCCGGGAAGTTCACCGGAACAATGCCGGCAAAAACACCCATAGGCTCACGGTATTTCACTGTATCAAAGCCCGATGAAGCATCCATTAAACTTTCACCCATCATAAGGGAAGGAGCCTGAACGGCAAGTTCTGTGCCTTCAATGGCTTTTCCTACATCGCCAACTGCTTCATCCCATGCTTTTCCGTTTTCTTCACATACAATTCTTGTAAGCTCATCATTGTATTTTAAAAGCAGCTCGCGAATTTTGAAAAGAATCTGGGATCTTTTTCTCGCCGGTGTTGCCCTCCATGCAGGATATGCGGCTTTAGCAGCCTCAATTGCCTCAAGCACCTCGTCATTTGTACAGCATGGTGCCTGACCGGTGATTTCTCCTGTTGACGGATTGTGAAGATCGTACCAGATGTCGGTTTTGGAATCCTTAAATTCTCCGTTAACAAAGTATTGAAGTTTTTCCATAAATTTTTACCTCACTTGAATGTTTTATTCAACTCTATTCTATCACTTTATATCGGTAAATTCAACAACTATATTTTATCACTTAAATATGCCGAATGACATAGAATAATCAGAGGTGTTAATGTGACTCTTGCAGATATGAAAGAAAATGACTGCGGAATTATTTTGTATATCAGCAATGAATGTGAAATAAAACGGCGGCTTTTTGATATGGGATTTATAAAGGGAAATGAAATCAGTTGTGTGCGCAGAAATTTTCTTGGCTCGCCGATAGCCTATAGAATTGAGGGCTCGGTTGTTGCTTTGAGAAAGAATGATGCACAAAAGGTGGGAGTAGTCTTATGAAATCAGAACGAAAAATAGCTCTTGCAGGTAATCCTAATGTGGGTAAAAGCACGGTCTTTAACGAATTAACAGGCAGTAATCAGCATACCGGGAACTGGACGGGTAAAACGGTTGATCTTGCAGAGGGCTGCTACTACTACAAATATAATGATTACAAGCTGTATGATCTTCCGGGTACATACAGCCTTGTAATATCCTCAAAAGAGGAAGAGGTTGCAAGAGATTTTATTGAAAGCCTTGATTATGAATGCATCGTTTGTGTTGTTGATGCAACAAATCTTGAAAGAAATCTGAATCTTGTTCTGCAGATTTCGGAGATAACGGATAAAATCGTTGTTCTTCTCAATCTCTGTGATGAGGCAAAAAAAAGGAATATAAAAATTAACTGCGAAAGGCTTTCTGAAATGCTTGGTGTTCCTGTAGTAAAAGCAACGGCACGAAGCGGCAGGGGAATAAACAATCTTCTGGAGGCTGTGCATAATGTTGTAACGGGCAGTGAAAGGCCCAAACCCAAAGGAATTACATATATAAGCCCTATTGAACAGGCTGTAGGTGTTTTGGAAAGGGCAGGAATCAAAAGATACAAAGCATTAAGAATGCTTGAGGATGGAGCAGAGCCTGATGAGATGAAGCTTAAAACAGCATATATAAAAGCACAGACTATTCTTGAAAGATTTAATGTAAGCGGAGATAATTTCATTGAAAGCCGAACGCTTTCGGTATTTCAGAAATCAGATCTGATAAGCAAAACGGTATCCGAAGCTTTGCCGTCAAAGGCCGAAAAAAGAGAAAAAATACTTGATAAAATTTTGATGGGAAAGTACACGGCAGTTCCGTGTATGCTGTTTATTTTTGCCGTTGTTTTATGGCTTACGATTGCCGGCTCAAATTATCCGTCCGATTTTCTGCGCGGCTTGTTTGATCATTTTGAAATATGGCTTGCAGACACTATGGCAGATATAGGTGTTTCCCAAACAATAATCAGTCTTGTTGTGAATGGTATTCTCCGTGTTCTTTTGTGGGTTGTTGCCGTCATGCTTCCGCCTATGGCAATCTTTTTTCCGCTGTTTGCCATTCTTGAGGATTTCGGAATTTTACCGAGAATTGCCTTTAATCTGGATCCTTGTTTTAAATCCTGCGGTGCCTGCGGTAAACAGGCGTTAACAACCTGTATGGGTTATGGCTGTAATGCCGTAGGTGTTACCGGTGCCCGGATTATAGATAGTCCAAGAGAACGCAAAATTGCGATAATAACAAACAGCCTTTCTCCCTGCAATGGTAGATTACCTCCACCAACACTACGGCAACTCCTATGGCTGAAAATAATAAAAAATTCGTCAAAGTGACTATAAATCCATCACTCAATTTGTACAATTCAACCAAAATCAAAAATTTCAGAAAAAAGCATAGTTTAACGAGAGTTGAACTCTCAAATCTGACAGGTATCTCAATCAACGCATTGCAATTATGGGAACTCGGACAAGCCACTCCGCATTATAAATATTGGAGAAAATTATTATTGTTTATGAGGAGTTATGAAAATGGTAGTTTTTGAAAAGTGTAGTTTCAGTAAGAGTATAATTATTGAAAAGTGTATTTTTTCAATAATAAAATCCTTTGAAAAGTGTTAAATTAGATGTAAAAAAACAAAAATGCAGTGCATTCGCCTTGAATGTACTGCATTTTTGCTTTAAAAATATACACTTTTGAAAAACGACTTGAATTTTCAATTTTTTCAAGTTACTATTCAACAAATCTAACACTTATATATTGTGTAGTTTTGCGTAGAACTGCGAGTTCTAAACGTATACAATTTCTCTCTATTCTGTCG
>DESD01000026.1:0-37209 GCA_002361935.1 Ruminococcaceae bacterium UBA3323
GTGGTTGCCTTTGCTACATACAAAAGCTTAAAAGCACCACAGTACTTACTGTGGTGCTTTTTGCTATGTCTATTTATTATCATTTATATGAAACAAATCCATCAAAGAATCATATTCAGTACCTTCAAATAAATAATAATCATACTCATCTTTCTGCGAAATAAAAAAATTGAAATATTCTTTATGCAAAAATACCTTTAACCTTGTTTCATCATCAAATACAAGCTCCAGAAGATATTCATCCCCGGTAAATTCATCTTTAACCAAGTCATTATCAATCATATCATATATATTATACTTTGTGCTGCAGCTTTCAAGAATATCTATAACAGAATTAACCGCTTCGGCATCTCTTATTATCGTTTTATTAATATAAGATTCAATGTGCTTGGATTCACTGTTCTGTTGCTTAACATCAATATATTTTATGGGATTACTGCCATTTGCTGTATAAATATCTATGATTTCCGAAACAGTATTATTTGAATGAATACCTACCAGGAAAAACAAAGCATACGCATCCATTTTATCTTCCCTAACTAAAAACACTGTGTTATTTTTGCAGTTTTTAAGCTTATATACTTTTGCATTATAGAATTCATTCTGTTGTGCGGTTTCTGTATCCAATTTATTTAAAAACTTAAAGCTTGTGCTGTCAACAAGATTATCCTCGTCTATTGTATATACCAATTCACCTACATCCGATTTATTGATTCTGATTTTATCATCATCCGTTTCAGTTTCCTGCAATATACTCTCGTCCCAATATTGAACATATAATTTATCGCCCAACAAAACAGTTTGCGGACCTGCTGCTAATCCATCCGAAGCAACGCTAACTAAAATTTTTTCGGATGAGTTTTGTTCCGTTTCCGGCGTGCCTGTCGGAGTACCAATATAATCAGGATTTTTTGTTAAAGCCTTAGAAGCAATAACGGACACAACAATAACAATAAAACATGCCGCCATTGAGATATAGGCCTTCTTAATATTATTTTTTTTGATTTTTTGTTTTGATATTTCAAACTTAACTCTTGCTCTGGTATCATTTTTTAAATTATCATTTGGTTTCAAATCATTGATATAATCAAAATAATTCATATTTCTGCTCCCTTTCAATATTATTTCGTAAATTTTCTTTTGCACGCTTCAAATGCGATTTAACGGTATTTTCTTTAATTCTCATTACCCTTGAAATTTCTTAATACTGAATCCTTCAAAATAAAACAGATAAATTGCAGTTCGCTGCTCAGAATTTAACTGTTTCAAATAAGAAGATATATCTATTTTATTATCGGAATCCTCTTCAAAAGTGTTTGTATAAGCAACCGTTTCATTTTTCAACTCCAAATTCTGATATGATTTTGATTTTAAAATATTCTTGCATAAATTAATTGTAACTCTTAGGAGCCATGCTTTTTCATGCTCATCATTATTAAAACGCTTACTGCAGATAAACAGCTTTACAAAGGCTTCCTGTGTAATATCTTCAGCAAACTGAACATTAAATAAATACTGATACGCTGTTCGATAAACAAGATTGAAATATTTATCATATTTTTCATTGAATTCGGTTTCACTGTAAGCATATTTTCCCACTGTAACAACTCCTTTCAATGTTTATACAAATCTAAATGATAAAAGGTTGCAAAAAAAATTAAAATCATTTGCAACTTTATTGCATTTTAAATTGTTTATATTATGTTAGTGCATAAATAATTTAAATTTAGGAGGTAAAATATGAAAAAAATTATTGCTGTATTATCAATTGCTATGTTATTAATATCCATAGCTCCCATTTCGGTTTCGGCAAAGGATAAAGCTGATACGAATACAACATTGTATGAAGTATTACAAACTGAGGGTGCATTAGAGAAAATTGATGCAACCACTGTTCAAGAAAACTCTTCCGAAAAACAAACGATGTCAAAAGCAATTAAATCAAAAATTGATAACAATAATGTTCTTGAAGAATTATCATTATCATCAAACAATATTGAATCTTTTTATAATGTTTCTTACGATTACAATTCGGATATTAAATATGAATCTGAATTTGACAGCGGAGCTGTAGTAAGCTATGACGAAAATATGAATATTATTGCATATTCAAATTTTGACCGAAATTCAGATAACACCCCGGCAACCTTTACGGCACCCAACAACGATATGGTAATTGAAGCATTGAAACAGGAATACGGTATTGATGAAACCTATGCCATAGATATAAATGACAATGATAACGGAGATATTGTTTATTATTGGGAAAAAATAGATGAAAATGGATACCGAAATATTTATGATGCTTTATCTGTTCGCATAGATGGCATTACAAATAAAATTGTTACATTCAACAGATTTAATGACTCCGCCAATTCAACGGAAACTATTATATCAGAGGCTGAAGCAAAAAGCATTGCTTTAAATCTAAAAGAAGAATTTAATCAGGTAACGGGATGTACAAAAGAATATGTTAAACCAAATTTCTTATGGAATGAAGAAGAAATCTTATATGAAAATGCTGATATAGTAAGGCTTGTGTATAATGTATGTATTGATAATATTTACTTTGTTCACGTTGATGCTGAAACAGGAGAAGTTATCGGCGGAGATATGCTTATGGCAAGCAATAATGCAGGCTCGTTTTCTTATACAGATATGTTTTATTCAAATGCAAGTGTTAATTTAGCTAAAACAGCTTTCTCTAAGCTTGGCTATCTTAATTCAGTAGTCAAAATTGATAATTCCACAAATTTAAGAAATAGTATGCTACGGTTTATAACTAACGATTCACAAGCATACGGATTCTACATTCGTTGTCACGGGACATCAACTGAATTGCATGCCGATTATAACACTTTTATGCTGCACTATTCTGAAGTTAAAGGTAATTGGCATCTTGTTTTTTTAGATTCCTGTTCATCAGCTGCAAGTTCAAACTGGCCTAATGCTTTTAAAATTAACAGTTCATACAGTAAGCGGGCTTTTTTGGGATGGGGAACAAAGACAACTGAAAATCCTACATATCAATTCAATTGCTATTTTTGGCCGGAAACAACAGCGCAAAAGCATTCAAAAAACATTAGAGATGCTGCTGTTTGGGCTGCTGCTCAAGTGCCGGGAAGCGGCACAACACCGATAAGGTTTTACGGAGATCGTTCATATAACGGAAGAGCTTATTAATAATTTTTATAAAGAAGAAAGGCAGTGCATAACGCACTGCCTTTCCCTCTCTGTCTATAACAAACTATAGGAGGACAAGATACTTAAGGAGCGGTTGCGGCTCCGTCCTCAAGGTAAACATCATTATATTTCATTTTGCACAATTTGTCAACCCCTAATTTAAAAACTTTTGTTAAAAATTACGAAGGTGAAAAACTGCCGCAAAAAAAGGTAACAAAAAAATTTTATATAGGGTAAAAAATGTCCCTATAAAACACCCTGAAATGCAAAAATCGGGAAATTATTTTAATTTGTCTTGACATCAAACGAACGTTCTACTACTATGGTATTGCAGACGAAAAACCGCCCTTTCCGGCTGCAGCAAATACAATCGCTTTTAAGTATTCCGAATGCTTAATGGATGCGAGAAAGGACAAGAATATGACAATAGACAGATTAGCAAAAGAATATGAGCATCAATATGATGTTTTGAATGCAAAAATAGACGGCTTGCGTCCGCTTTTATATGTTTATACAGGCGAAGATTTATACTTGCTGAGAAGGCGGTTGAAAGTTTATTACGATATGGCATCCGAATGCAAAAGAATTTCAGCGATGCTTACACATTATTATGATGAGGACGGTGAGGAATATTATGGACTTCATTGAAAATTTTTATCATTCGGAGGACAATTACTTCAGCGGGATTGACGAACAGGAAATCAGCAGGAATGCAATATCCACGGTTCTGCCGCTGATTATGAAAAATGATTTAACGGAAAGACAGCGAAGCTGCCTTACACTTAAATATGTAAAAAATATGAATCAGGCAGAAATTGCAGAAAAGCTTAAGCTTTCCCAGCCAACCGTATGCAGACATATTGCAACGGCAAAAGGCATTGTAAACAACCGCCTTGCATACTGCCTTGCAGCCATTAACAAGGCAAACAAAATGTGGATTGAATTTGAAAATTCGGCACAATAGCGTAATTCATTATATAAAATCCGAAGCTGCCCTGAATACAGGACTGCTTCAGATAAAGCAGGCGAAATAATTTTATTAAAACAAAAATATCATAGCATCGCCTGCCTGATATCTAAACAACTGATACAAAAACGGCTGTTCTGAGGAATTGAAAGCATCAACTCACCGTTTTCAACAAGTTGGAAAGCACACCTTTCTATTTTATGAAAAGTGTGCTTTTTTTGTTATCGTTTATCAGATAATTGTACATGCATAAGGCAAAAGCCGATGTTTATATAAAAAGCTTGATGAAATACATAACAGCATAAAGAGCAGGCTGATGTACAAGATAAAACCAAAGACTGTTCTTTCCTACAAACTGAAGAACTCTTGAATGGCTTTTATAGGCAAATTCGGGAAACTTTCCCTCCTTGGCATATTTTCCGAAAACAGCACCGAACAAAAACATAAAAAGCCATGGAATAAGCGGAAAATAATCTGCCGACTTAAAAGAGCTGTTAAAAAAGCCAAGCGGACTGAAAATATTGCTTTGATACAAAAAATCCGGAATAGAAACAAGCCCGAAAAGCAGACTTTTTTCACTTATTTTATATGTTGCAAAAAACAGAAATGCAGTAACAAGCATGCCTGTTTTTTCATTGCCCCGATCCAATAAGGGCATGAACAGCCCGGTTATAATCATGGAACAGCCAAGGCAGGAAAGAATTCCAAAATAAATTTCAGCCCCCGTTATTCCCATTGCAGGCATAATAACTGCGGTAGCAAGGCTGACAGCTGCACCTGCCGCAAGAACAATGATTCCCCTTTTAACAGGATTCCTTGAAAGACGGGAGCAAATTCCCGAGGTCAAAATAAATGCCGCCCAGAAAACCGGCTGGAAGAAGCAAAGAAAGTTGAAAATACGATATCCCCAGCTTATTTCAAGAACAAAGCCGATATCATAAAACAAATGATGAACAATCATACAAACAATCGCAAAGCCCCTGATTTCATCAAGAGCCAGAATTCTTCTTATACCGCTTTTCATTAAATCACCTGCCCGTTCATTGGTTTTATATTCTATCATAAATTTCTATGAATCTCAACATAAACAGCGAAGAGAAATCAAACCGCAGTTTGAATTGCCCGATTACCTGATTATATGATATTGTAATATCATAAATTATATGCTATAATTATTTACCGAATTTTATCAAAATAAAAAATTCATTATTTTAGGGGTAAAAGAAATGAAGGAAATAATTATCGGCTCATCGGCCGAAACAACAACAATTGTTAATTCAACCAATACGGCCATAACAGCCGGAAGCGGAAGCCTCCCTGTTTTAGGCACTCCGTTTCTGATTGCATTAATGGAAAAGGCAACCTGCAACGCTGTTTTTAATTTTCTTGAGGATGATGAAACAACTGTTGGCACAAACGTAAGTATTTCCCATATAAAGGCAAGCGGAATCGGAATGGTTATATCTGCAAAAGCAACCGTTGCCGAATGCAGCGGCAGACGAATAGCCTTTGATGTTTCGGCAGCAGACAGCAGCGGAGATATTATCGGAAAGGGAACCATTGAACGATTTGTTGTAAACGAAAACAAGTTTATGAAGAAAGCAGGCACAAATGAGGTATAAATCCATTATTTTTGATTTTGACGGAACACTTTGCAACACAGGCGAGGGCGTATTAAAAAGTGCAAAATATGCGCTGGAGGCTTTCGGCTACTCCGTTCCCGAGGATTTAAGCGAGTTGTCCTATTTTATAGGGCCTCCGCTTTTGATTACCTTTCAGGAAAAATACGGTGCAGACCCTGCAACGGCATCAGAGCTTGTTAATAAATACCGCGAAAGATACAACGAAACGGGACTTTATGAAAGCAAGCTTTATGACGGCATTGAAAAGCTTTTAAAAGCATTGAAAAAAGACGGATTCAAGCTTGCTATCGCCTCCTCAAAGCCGCAGAAATATGTTGAAATGCTGCTTGAATACTTTAAAATCAGAAAATATTTCGATGCTGTGTGCGGTGTATACTTTAAGACAGACTGTGAGCCGAAATCCGACATTATTATGCGGGCTGTGAAGGAGCTTGGAACAAAGCATAACGAAACACTTGTAGCAGGCGACACGCATTTTGATATTGACGGAGCAAGAATTAACCGCATAGACAGCGCAGGCGTTTTATGGGGCTTCGGCACAAAGTTTGAATTTATTGAGGCAGGCGCCAAATTCATTGCCGAAAAGCCGGAGGATATTGAGTCCATTGCCCTTGGCTTTTTTGAACAGACAGAGGAGTCAAACGGAATTTTCAGCGGAAAAATCATTACGGTTCACGAGGACAGCGTTATGCTTGTTGACGGTTCCATAGCAAAGCGTGAAATTGTTGAGCACAACGGCGGCGTTGGAATAGTTGCAATTACGGAAAATAATGAAATTCTGATGGTACGCCAATTCAGAGCGCCGTACAAAGAAACCATCTATGAAATTCCCGCAGGCAAGCTTGAGAAAAATGAAAACCCGAAAAATGCAGGCGAACGGGAGCTTGAAGAGGAATGCGGCGTTACAGCCGAAAATATCTTTGAGCTTGGAAAAATATATCCGACACCGGGATATTGCAGTGAGATCATTCACATTTACGGTGCAACAGGGCTTAAGGAAAGCAAGCAGATGCTTGATGAGGGCGAATTTCTTGATGTTTACAGAGTGCCGCTTGAAAAAGCATTTGAAAAATGTATGAACGGCGAATTTACAGATGCCAAAACAATTATAGGAATTATGAAAATCAGGGAAATGAAGCAAAATGGCAGTTTATCTTGACAACAGCGCAACTACAAAGCCCTGCAAAGAGGCAACAGCAGCAGTTTTGAATGCACTTGAAGAAAATTACGGAAACCCCTCCAGCCTGCACAACATAGGCATTGAGGCGGCAAAGGCAGTTATCAAAGCAAGGCAGAGTATTGCCGATATGCTTGCCTGTGAAAAAGACGAAATCTTCTTTACAAGCGGCGGAACAGAGGCAAACAACCTTGCCGTTTTCGGTGCTGCATATGCAAACAGAAGAAAAGGAAACAGAATCGTAACTACCGCAATTGAACACGAAAGTGTTATGCAGAGCATAGACAAGCTTGAGGAAGAGGGCTTTGAGGTGATCCGCCTTATGCCCGATAAGACCGGCAATATCAGTTTAAGAGATCTTACAGAAGCAATTAATGAAAAAACAATTCTTGTTTCCATGATGTATATCAACAACGAGGTCGGTTCTGTTCTTCCTGTTGAAAAAATCAAGAAGCTTGTTTTAAAGGCAGGCGCACCTGCTCTTATTCATACGGACTGTGTTCAGGCTTTCGGAAAAACAGAGGTTAAGCCTAAAAAGCTCGGTGCAGACCTTGTTACCGTAACAGCTCATAAAATTCACGGGCCGAAGGGCATTGGTGCCTTATATATAAAGAAAGGTGTGCGGATTTTGCCTCGTACCTTCGGAGGCGAGCAGGAAAAGAAAATTCGCCCCGGCACGGAGGCTTCCCCTCTTATTATGGGCTTTGGAGCAGCCGTTGATGCTCTTCCCGATTTAAAAGAGCAGAGCGGCAGAATTACAGAGCTTAACAGTTATGCAAAATCAAAACTAAAAGAAATAGACGGCATTATAATCAACAGCGGTGATCACGCTTCACCTTATATAATTAACCTGTATATACCAACATTTATGAGAAGCCAAACTGTGCTTCAGGAGCTATCGGCAAATTACGAAATCTGCGTAAGCAACGGTTCTGCCTGCGCAAAGGGCAAAAAAAGCCATGTGCTTTCGGCAATGAAGCTGAGCAGCGAAATTATAGACAAAAGCATAAGAATCAGCTTTTCAAGATATAACACAAAAGAAGATATCAACAAACTTATTGATGCTTTAAAGGATATTATTAACAAACACCCGAGGACATAAAAATGAAAGAAATCATACTTGTTAAAAACGGCGAGCTTGTTCTGAAAGGATTAAACAGAAATTCTTTTGAGGATGTGCTTATCAAAAACATGAAAAGGCACCTTGCCGATATAGGAAAATTCAGTTTTACAAAAAGCCAGTCAACCATTATGGTTGAGCCTGAAAGCGATGAAACGGACCTTGACGATGCCGCAGAAGCACTGAAAAAGGTTTTCGGCATTGCCGCACTTTCAAGAGCAGCGGTATGCGAAAAGAACATAGAGGATATTATCAGAACGGCAAAGGAATATCTTGAGGATGAGCTTTTAACAGCCAAGACCTTTAAGGTTGAAGCAAAAAGAAGCGATAAGAAATTCCCTCTTAATTCTCCGCAGATATGCCGTGAGCTCGGAGGTCAGATTCTTAAGGCATTTCATCATCTTAAGGTTGATGTGCATAATCCCGATATTGTTGTTACCGTTGAAATAAGGGACAGATTTGCCTTTGTACGCGGAAATAATATAAAGGGCGCAGGCGGCATGCCTACAGGAACAAGCGGCAGAGCAGCCGTTTTAATCAGCGGCGGAATAGACAGCCCCGTTGCCGCATATATGATGGCAAAACGCGGAATAGAGCTTATTTCCGTTCACTTTGCTTCCCCACCGTATACAAGCGAGCTTGCCGAAATGAAGGTAATGGAGCTTCTGAAAAAGGTTGCTGCATACAGCGGAACAATCACAACCTATGTTGTTCCGTTTACTGAAATTCAGGAGGCTATCCGGGATTACTGCCCCGAGGATTATTTTACGCTTGTTATGCGCAGAATTATGATGAAAATAAGCGAAAAAATTGCAAAAAGCCAGAACTGTATGGCGCTTATTACGGGAGAAAGCGTTGGTCAGGTTGCAAGCCAGACAATTTATGCACTGGGCTGCACAGACAGCGCAACGGACATGCCGGTTTTCCGTCCCTGTATCGGAATGGACAAGGATGAAATTATTGCTGTTTCACGGAAAATAGATACATTTGAAACATCCATTCAGCCCTATGAGGATTGCTGCACGGTATTTACACCGAAGCACCCCAAAACAAAGCCCAAGCTTCAGGATGTTATTGATGCTGAAAACAGAATTCCGAAGCTTGACGAAATGATGAAAACAGCCGCAGAAAACGCAAAAAGAGTATTTATAAAATAAACAGGTGCAGCAAAAGGCTGCACCTGTTTATTTTATAGGCTTGCTTTATAATTTTCTCCCCAGCTCCACATTGAATCAAGAACAGGTCTGAGGCTCATACCCAAATCAGTTAAAGTATATTCCACTCTCGGCGGCACCTCGGGGTACACTGTTCTTTTCACAAGGCCATCCGCTTCCATATCTCTTAACTGAGCAGTAAGGACTTTCTGACTGACAGTACCCAATGATTTTTTCAATTCACCAAAGCGTTTTGTTCCCGGTAATAAATCACGCAGAATCAATACTTTCCATTTATTACCGATTAAAGTCAATGTTGTTTCTACAGGACAAGCCGGAAGCTTTTTTGTTTCATTTTCGGTCATAATAACATCTCCTTAAAAATTTTTTGAAATTTTTTGAAAATTTAATATCCGTGAAAAAAACGCATAAATGTGTAATTGTTACCATTCGGTAACCACCCAATAGTTTCCTTTTGATAACTACGGCACAATAAAGTGCTTACTTTACAGATGATACCATAAGCGGTACAATGCAGTCAAGAGATAAGTGCACACACTCTTAAATTCGAAATGAAATATAACGGAGGTATTCATAATGAATAAAAACACATTTAAAACTGTAAAACTTTCCAAAGGCGAAATGAACATCTATAACTTTGGAAATATCAGGCTTCATGCATACAGAACAAACGATTTTATGGATGATGAGGTTTTTATTGTTGAAAAAAACAATAAGGTCGTCATCATTGAATCCCCCTGCTTTTTTGATAACAATAAAGAGCTCGCAGAATACCTGAACGAATATAAAATTTCAGGTATGCTGATTGCATATCATGGTGCAGGTGCTTCCTTTTTGCCGGAAGTTCCGAAATTTGCAACTCAAAATGCAAAGAATTATTCAGAAATCGGTGGAGGAAAGGCATTGATTGATAATTTTGCAAGCACATTTGGAAATATTTTCGATAATTCCGTTCATAAAATTACGGATATAATTGATGATGGTAAAATAACAATTGGCGGAATTGATTTTAACATCAAAAAAACCAATGAAGCCTATGATATTGAAATACCCGAAATCAATGCTGTTTATACGCATATGCTTGGTCATGACTGCCATTCCATTGTTGCAGGTTCAACCCATGCCGATGCAATGATTGAAAAACTGAAAACGTATATTGAAAAGGGCTATGATTTAATTTTAACCTCTCATTATACGCCTGAAGATTTAAAGGATGCAAAAGCGAAAATGAATTATCTTGAAAATTTGAAAAATATTGCATCCAAATGCAAAAATGCTGATGCATTTAAAACAGAAGTTAAAAAACAATATCCACACTACAGTGGTTTAAATTATTTAGATATGACAGCAGGATTTTTCTTTTCATAATATTTTCCCAGTACGATGACACACAACGAAAAACTTTTATGGCTAATTCAATATTTGCTTTCCGAAAACCCGGAAAACGGCAGAATTCAGATACCCGAACATACCAACGGGCAGTTTAATCTGTATCGTTCACTGGTCAATATTCGTATGCCTGAAACCATCAGTGATGAATATCTGACTGTTGAGGATGAATATCTGCAAGAGGAGATTATCAAAAAAGGCACCACGCATATCAACCATCTGACACCCTGCCGCAATGATATTTACTTATGGCAGGGCGATATAACAACAATCAACGCAGATGCAATCGTTAATGCGGCAAACAATCAGCTTTTGGGCTGCTTCTGCCCCTGCCATACCTGTATAGATAATTGCATTCATACCTTTGCAGGTGTGCGGCTTCGTTTAAAATGCAATGAAATTATGCAAAAACAAGGACACAAAGAGCCTGCAGGCAGGGCAAGAATAACCCTGGCATATAATCTGCCAAGCAAATATGTTATTCATACTGTAGGTCCGATTATCCGTGGAATTTTGACAAAGAAGGATAAAGATTTGCTTACATCCTGCTATACAGCGTGTCTGCAGCTTGCTGATGAATATCATTTGAAAAGCATTGCATTCTGCTGCATTTCAACAGGAGAATTTCATTTTCCCAATGACAAGGCGGCACAAATTGCAATAGATACAGTTGAAAAATACAAACAGAAAACAGGCAGCAAAGTAAAGGTGATATTCAATGTTTTCAAGGATAAGGACTATGAAATTTACGGAAAATTACTCTGTTCGGATTCACAAGCTGAAAAAGGCAATTGATGAATGCGATGCATTGGTTATCGGTGCAGGCGCAGGACTTTCGGCATCTGCAGGATTTACCTACAGCGGTGAAAGATTTGATAAATATTTTTCGGATTACAAAGCAAAATACGGCTTTGATGATATGTACTTTGGCGGATTTTATCCATACAGAACGCAGGAGGAATTCTGGGCATACTGGAGCAGATATATTTACATAAACCGATATCTTGATGCACCGAATGATTTGTATAACAGGCTTTTTCATATCGTTAAGGATAAAGACTATTTTGTAATTACAACCAATGTTGATCACTGCTTTCAAAAAGCAGGGTTTGATAAAAAAAGACTGTTTTATACACAGGGAGATTACGGACTTTTTCAGTGCAGTGAACCATGCTGCCGGAAAACCTTTGATAATGAAGAAATCATCAAAGAAATGTATAAACAGCAAAAGGATATGAAAATACCGCATAATTTAATTCCGAAATGCCCTCACTGCGGCAAACCGCTTACAACAAATTTAAGATGTGATGACAGATTTGTTCAGGACGAGGGCTGGTATAAGGCAAGTGAAAGATACGGCGATTTTATCCGCAGGCATAAAAACCTGAATGTGCTTTATTTGGAACTCGGTGTCGGCTGCAATACTCCTGTTATTATCAAATATCCTTTTTGGCAGATGACTGCACAAAAACCCAAAGCAACGTATGCCTGCATAAATAAGGAAAATGCCGTTTGTCCCAAGGAAATCACGCATCAGTCCATATGTATTGAAGAAGATATATTAAAAGTAATAAAAGACATAGAAAAGAGGTAGATTTTCATCTGCCTCTTTCTTTTTGCTCTTTACAGACTGTTAAGAGCCTTCTTAACTTCATTTTTCAATTTTTCAGGTACCTCATCAATTGTCTTTTTGCCTTTCCTGATAAGGTCTGCATATACTTTTGCCATACTATCCTCCAATCATTTCAAATATATCACAAAGAGCGATTTGTGTATCGGTAAGCTCATTTTCAAGAGCTTTGTTTTGTTCAGACATGAGTTTTATGTACTCATCCTTGCTGTACTGTGTCTGATTGTATTCATATTCCGTATGAGAGCCGTTTTCATCGGTTACTGTTATTTCGTGGATATCCGAATTAACCCATACAGAATACTCATCAAATTCTGTTTCCATTGGCTTAATTGTGCTCTGTACTTTTTTATACTCGGTCATTTTGTTTCCTCCTATTCTGCCGACGGCACATAGATTAACCGGCAGCCGATATCATAGGAATTGTAGCTGACTGCACTTCTCATATGCCAGCAGAATTCCCCTGCATTCGTTTTGCCTGCCCAGCTTCCTCCGAAGCGTACCGCCTTATAGCCGTTTAAATCCTCATTTATGTATGTATAGTCACCTACCGGCAATGCAGAGCTTCCGCCTGCTTCGGACGGAATAAACAGCCAGTCGTATTTTTCACTGCCATACCCCATTGCGTTAATATAGCCGCTTTCATTCGGAAGAACAAACCCGGCAGACTGATAGTTTTCCGTGTGCTTTGTTTCACTGAAAGCAAAATCATCTGCAATATATGCCTGTCCGCCTGTCATGGTTCCATCACCCCATACATTAATGCCGTTTACGAACCTCCAGATATTCCCCCACGGGTTTTCAATTCCCCTGTAGGAGATATTTACACAGCCGTCCTCTCTGTATGTAACGGTTGTTCCGTTTGTACTGTTTGCGGTTGCCGTTGCGGCGCCCGTTTTATTGCCAAGCACCATGGTTGAGCCTGTATAGCTTGCGCCGTTGCAGCTGCCGGGCAAATCATTCAGATCAACAACTCCCCTGCCGATTGCAGACTGCATATTCATTGTGCCGAATTCCATCATCATCAGAAGCTGAATTGCCGAAACCGCCTTGATGGTTTCAATATGCCAGCCCCTGCCGTGGTTTGAAGCAAGCTGCTGTGCATTTGCTCTTGTTAAAGTAATATTCTGTGAAGAAATGGGCTTATGCACGGTTGTTGAGCAAATCAGAGCCTTTGAAAAATCAACGGAGACCTCCGATGCGGTGCTGTCATTCACATATCCGCTGCCTGCTGCTTTCTGCAAAGAGCCCTCATAGGCAGAATACAGGAAATATTCCGTTTCATTGCCCTGTTCATCATAAAAGGCAGGATGAAGTTTAAAGCCTGCAAGGGGCTTATCCGTAACATAATAATTTGCCTTGCGGATATGATAGCCGAAGCCGTTTGCTATCTTCTCCAGCTTTAACGGCACAACCTTGTAATAAAACCTCGGAACATAAACCATAACCTGGCCATTAGAACCGTCATCCGCATAATTATCATCTCCGTAGTATGCGGTAATTGTTCCGTTATCGGACACATTGCAGCGCTTCATTCCGCCGTACATAGGAAATTTATCAAAGTCCTCCCCTGCATTCAGCCCAACTGCCCCTGCAAGCCTTGTGAATCTCTTATTTTCATAATCTGCACACAAGCCGAGGATGTCACCCTCGGTATAGCCGATATAAGCTTTCACATCTTCCACACCGCTTAGTGCGGTTTGAATATCATCTGTTACATCGCTGATAGAATTGATTGCCGCCCTTGCTTCCTTTGCTGTTTCGGTAAGAATTAAGAATTCATCAGAGCTTAAGATGCTTCCCTCCATAGCAGGCGATGCTTCAACCGTAATAAAAAAGGTTGCAGAGGAAAGCACCATACTTCCGTCAAGCAGGGAAATGTCCGCTCTTACAGTTCCCGCTGATGCAAGCACCTGTTCGGTAAGGGATACCGTTATCGTGCCGTCTGTATTTATGACTGCTTTGTTAACGCAAATGCGTCCGTCAGGCTTAAGGCATCTGAAAGACGCAGTGCATCTGCCTGACGGGGTAATTTTTTCCCCGTCTTCCGTTAAAGTTATTTTCAGGAATCTTGAATAATTGTCCCCCTGCTTTGCATTGATATATTTATATTCAATACAGTTGTTTACATCAAGTGTAATACTTTGAACATTTTGCATTATAGTTTCTTTAGCCTTTCCGGCTACAAATTTCATAAAAATCCCTAAACACCTTATTGTAGCCGGATAAGGTGTACAATGGGAATTCAGATATCTCGGAATATGCCAATGTGAAATTCCGAAACTGAAATCGGATTTGCCTGTTTTTACAAACCCATCTGCTGTTCAGTGAATTCCGGATTAAAACATTTTTACCCTAAAACCGCTTATCCGCCCTGCAGTTTTCAGATAAAAAAGGCAAAAAAGAAAAATGCAGCTTATTTCTGCATTTTTCATATAGTCTGTATTAATCTTTTAATTTCCCAAAACAGCTTGCGTTTTACACTTTTTTGCGAACCTCTGATTTTCCATATTACATATGAAAAGCCAATCTGTCAACCATTATTTTTGAAAAATGAAATTTTTTATAACAGTGAAACAATTTCCTTCATAAATGCCGAAAACTTTTCTTCAACCATTTTTCCTGTTTCCATAACCTCGGCATGCGTTAACGGCTGATCAAGAATGCCTGCCGCCATATTTGTTATACAGGAAATTCCAAGCACACGCATATTGCCGTGAACAGCGGAAATAACCTCGGGAACCGTAGACATACCAACTGCGTCGGCGCCAAGAATTCTTGCCGCCCTTATTTCTGCCGGGGTTTCAAACATCGGTCCTTTGCAGTAGCAATAAATTCCCTTTTTCACCTTGATATCAATATTTTCAGCGGCCTTTTCAGCAATATGAATCAATTCCTTACTGTACACTTCGCTCATAGATGGAAATCGTATTCCGAGTCTTTCATCATTCTCCCCTGCTAAAACAGAAGGGCAAAAAAATCCAATATGGTCCTCAATAATCATGAGGTCTCCGGGTTTATAAGAGGTATTAACCGCCCCTGACGCATTGGTTACAATATAATTCGGAATGCCCATAAGCTGGAAAACTCTTACAGGAAGCGTAACCTCTTCCGGGCTATAGCCTTCATATAGATGAAATCTGCCGCTCATTGCAGCAATTTTCTTTCCGCCTGCAGTGCCGAAAATCAGCTTGCCGGCGTGTCCCTTAACCGTCGAAACGGGAAAGCCCTCTATATCCTTATAATCAATTTCAGCATCAACCTGAATTTCGTTTGAAAATGCACCCAGTCCGCTGCCAAGAACAATAGCCGCATCAGGTATATAATCAATCCTTTTCTCTAAAATTTCCTTAATTCTGATTGCTTTTTCAAAAAGGCTCATAGCTGTCTCCTGCAAAGTTTTCTATGTTTTATCTTAACACACAGAAAAAGCACAGTCAATCAAAATCAGCACCGTACAAATCAAAGTCCTGCATTGCGCAGGACTTTTTATCTATATAACAGATTTATTTTGTTGCTTTTATCTGAAAATGACGAATGCTGACTGTGAATGTCGTATTTCACGAACAAGGTCATTATTTATCATATAATCCCAAAAATTGGTATTACTTTTTTTATGAAACTGCCACTCACCTATCAGGAGGAATTATATATGAATACTACAAAACTTTTAAACGAAACACTTCAATCACTTGGAATCAGCAAGCGCTATAAAGGCTACCGACAGCTTCAGCTATCCGTTGAGCTTGCACTTGATGACGAATCACGCCTGCAGTGCATTACGGAAAATATTTATAATCAGGTTGCCGAAATGTGCAATTGCGAATGCTTCCATATTGAACGGAATATCAGAACCGTTGCTTCCCACGCATGGAAGGTTAATTCTCAAAAACTTACGGAAATTGCAGGATATACCCTCTGCTCTTCGCCGTCTGTATCCGAATTGATTTCCATTTTGGTTACATATATTGAACGAAACCGAACAGATATTTATTAAAAGTGCACGTCAGCCAGTCTTGAATTCAGGGCAGGCTGTTTTGTGTTTTTAAAGATTTTATTTAACAGAATGCAATATGCACTTGACTATTTCGTTAAAATGTAGTAAATTATATGGGCGGCTGAAAATGCCGCCGAAATATAAAAGCGTAAATACTATGCAGATGTGTCCGAGCTGGCCGAAGGAGCACGATTGGAAATCGTGTAAACGGCGAACACCGTTTCAAGGGTTCAAATCCCTTCATCTGCGCCAAAAGAAGTCCCGATACCGCTTGGTTAAGCGAAAAATCGGGGCTTTATTTTTTTGCATTTCTATTTGTATCGCTGATTTGCAAAAATATTATACGGCTGTTTTTGGTGTGTTTTGGTGATTTTAGGTGGTAAAAAGGTGGTAAAAAAGTGGTAAATCTTAAGATATACCACTTAAAAAATTATTTAATTTATTTGCTGTTTCTTTTGTTCTGCTCTCTCGGATATGAGTATAAACATCAAGCGTTAATTCTATTTTTGAATGTCCTAAAATTTTTGAAGCATCTTTCGGAGCAAGCCCTGCATCAAAGCAGATAGTAGCAAATGCATGTCTTAACTGATGCGGAGAGAGATTTACCTGTGTTTCTTTTTTGTATCTGCTCCAAAACATATTAAACTGACTTAAAGTAAGCAGCAGACTATTATCATTAAAAATATATCCTTTTTTCTTCTGTGACAAAACATTTTTTAAAGGAGTGAGCAATGGTATTGTTCTTATACCATCCCTTGACTTAGCCCGGTTGTATACCTTCGGCTTTCCGTTTTCAAAAACAACAACCTTGTTTATATCAATAGTATCGTTTTTAAAATCTATATCTTCATAGGTTAAAGCGAGAGCCTCTCCCCTTCTGCATCCTGTATATAAAATCAGATAAGCGAATAGACCAAATGTCGCATCAACGGATTGCTTAACCTTTTCTATATCCTTATCGTCAGGAAGTTCCCTTTTGTTAACAACCGCATTTTTGGGTATCTTCACAACAGTAACCGGATTTGTTTTAACCAAATCTTTCAATATAGCATAATCAAAAATTAAAGAAGCTACAATCTTTCTTAAAGAAATTGTATGCTTGGCATAGCCTTTTTTGCCAAGTTCATTTATAAAGCGCTGAATATCCATTGATGTAATTTCTTTAATAAGCTTATTCCCCAATTCTTCCTTTAGATTTTTTACAGGAGCTCTATAACCGTTCATTGTATAGTAACCCACTTCCGCCTCATGAGCTTCAGCCCATTCATCAGCAACCATTTCAAATGTTGGATTTAACGCCCTTTCAATTGCTTCTTCAGCTTCAGCCTGAGCCTTCCTGATTTTAAAAAGCAACTCTTCTTCTGAATGAGCATAAATGTCCTTTGCCTTTGTGCTGCCGTCCGGTTGCTTTAAAAGTATCTTCTTACGATAGTAATTATACTTTTTTTCTTTCTTCATGTAGTATCACTCCTGTTACTTAAAAAGGGTATAAAAATACCCTGCTTGAAAAATTCAGCAGGATGTGATACAATCTATTTGCTTGTGTAGAGTGTATCACACACCTACTCATTTACCTCTTGGCTATTGCAGTAGTCAAGGGGTTATTTTTTTTTGCCTGTTGCAGCAGGCAAAGTTACATTTGTTTTTCATCAATGAGTTCACTGAAAAGTTTAGCTGTTGCCAAACAATCTGAAAGCGAACGATGTGCAGAATTTCTGTTAATATTATAATAATCGCATAATGTGTCTAACTTATAATCCCAAACATCCCAGTTATTAGGATGTTTGTATTCAACTTTAAGTGTAGTTTTAGCTATTTCTAATGTATCAAATAAACGGCGCTTTTCGTTCAGTTCTATGCCGTTTACATATAAAAATTTTAAATCAAATTCGAGATTGTGACCAACTAAATTACAGCCTTTAATATAATCTTGTATCGAATTAGCAATTTCATAAAAATACGGCTTATCGCTTATCATATCGCCTGTTATTCCTGTTAGCTTTGTAATCTCTTCAGGTATAGGCTTATTTATATTAACCAAAGTGGAAATACAAGAAGTTGGCTCGTTTAAATTGCTTTCATATTTTATTGCCGAAAATTCTATAATGTCACAATTCCGCTTATTAAGACCTGTAGTTTCAACATCAACAACTACTAAAGGAAACAATTTTTCTATCTTAGTCGCTTTTGTTATTTTTGAAAAGGTAAACTCATCCAATTCTGCAAGTGAGTTCTTTTTTCTTTTTTCTCCGCTAATGCTAATCTTAACTTTTGGTATTGAATTAAGTTCAGCATTAAATTTATCATACTGATTCTGCAGATAAGCTTGTCTATTTGCTTTTCGTTCAGTTTCTTTTATTTCTTCTTTTGATAACAATCTGAATTGTGAATCAAAAACAAGCTTTTTCAAATCGTCAATATTCAATTCTAACAACTTGTTGGCCTTAGTCCCCCCACCTATTTTCTTCAATAATGCTTTTCTGCAAGAAGGACAAACCCAAACACCCTTGCGCAATTGGTAACGATGCCAGCCTACTGTTTTATCACAAATAGAACATTGTACTTTTAAATCAAAAAATCCCATTAATCAAATCCCATTCTTTTTTTTATTCAGCAACAGGATAAGTTGCCGAATCCAAAGTTTCGTTTGTATCTTTATCAATGACGGAAACATTTGATAAAACCGTTTCATTTGTGTAAGACTGATATATGTTTGCTGCCATTCCTGCCTGAAGAAGTATTAAAAAGTTCATACCATTTTCATAATCACTTTTATTTACATATATTTTAATTTCAGAAAAATCATCGTTAAATTCGGTTGAGGTTACACAAGGATAATCAGCATTAAGAGAATTCAACGTATCGGCAGTTTCCTGCTTGGTGCTTTCTTTAAATTTTTTGAATGAACTCTTGCTCATAGTGTAAGTTACAGATCCATCATCGTTTACTTTAGCTGTTTTAAATCCTTGTTTCTTTTGTTCTTCTGAAAGTTCTGCAGATGCAGGATTTCCTTCATCAAACATTGATGCCGGAACAGTAATATCAACCGTCAAAAGATTTTCGTCTACAACATCAGATTTACTGGGTTCTGTTGATTTGTTTTCTGTTGTATTATTCTGTTTTTGAGCAGAGCAGGCAGCCAAAGTTAAAACGATTACTACTGCAATTAAAATTGACAATACTTTTTTCATATTATTTTATTCTCCTCTTACCATTCCCTCGGAATGGTCTTTTTTATTTTTTACCACATTTTATAGTGGTTGTTACCATAATGAAATTACAAATCCTGCAAACAATAGTGCAGGGTGATTCAATTGAAAATTGTTTATAAAGTATATGATTATCGTACAAAAGTAAATATGACATTGCGGGAACTGGAAGAAAAATCGGGAATCAGCCGGGCAACAATAAATAATATTGAAAACGGCATAGCGAATCCTACAGTTGAGGTTATTTGCCAGCTTGCAATTGCCTTAGAATGCTCTCCATATGACCTGTTTTCTATGGAATAACAGGGTTTTGTCTATTATATTAGACAAATGCTCCGTTTCACGTTACCTTTTCCAAATTTTACAACTAAATGGGTAAGAAAGCAAATAAAAAATCTTTTTTATTTGAGAAAGGGACATTTTTTACCCTATTGATAAATAAAAGTTGACAAGGTTTGATTTTTGCTGTAAAACATATATTAGAACGAATGTTTTAAGAAAAGAGGTACATATTTATGGATAATGTTATTTTTGAATTAAACAAGGTTAATCGTAAAAGTAAAGAAGATTTATTAAAGTATTTACTCAATCTTGAGAAGCAAGAAATGCTAAATAATCAAGAGCTTGCTTTTGCTTTTCCTCAGAAAGACGATTAAAGACCTCAATAATTTTTTGGTCAAGTTCATCATCAGAATATGAAGATATTTTATCTTCCCAGCCCATAAGGTATGCAGGTGTTGTATTTAACGCTTTAGCAAAAGCTTCAACCTTACTTTGGGAAATATCTCTTAACCCTAATTCGATTTTATTAATAGCTGAACGGGATTTATATCCTAATCTTGTTGCGAGTTCTTGTTGGGATAATCCTTGGGATTCTCTTAACATTTTAATTCTGTCATAAATAGTCATTGTAATTACCTCACACGATGACTATATCATACTGTCGCCAAAAAATCAACATTTTTTTAGAAAAATTCAAAAAATGTGTTGACAATATGGCTACATTGTGATATATTTTCGTTGTAGCCACAATGGAACAGTAAAGGAGGTGTATAGGTTTGGTAAATACAGCTTTATTAAAGGGTAGTATTACAGCAGCAGGCTATACTCAGGAATCATTCGCCAAAGTATTAGGTATATCGGCACAATCTTTAAATTATAAGTTAAATAATATTCGAGAATTCAAGGTTTCAGAAATTATGAAAGTGTGTGATATTTTGGATATTATCAATAAAGACGAATATTTTTTTGTTCAAAAAGTAGACAAAACGGCTACAAACCCAAAATCAGCATAGAAAAAACAGCCATACCGATGTATAGCTGTTAGGAAAGGAATAGTTTTATGAAAGACATTAATAAAGAGCTTGATGAAATAAGAAAGATGAATAAGCAAACCCGCAGGAATAATACTACAGCATTAATCCTTTCAGGTATTGTTCTTGGTCTTACATTATCAAGGCTGATTAATGTAATACTTGAATTTATTTTTTCAAAGTAAGAATGAAAATATTGCAATAGCAATATCAGCAATAATACTGAGAATGGCAATTGTGAGCGCAATTGTGTTTTGCTTTTTTGATGTAACCGCTTCTTGTTTGGCAAAATCAATTTGTTTTTGAAATTTTAAGTTGTTTTCTTTTAATTCTGCAATTTGAATTTGTTGATTGGCAGTTTGTTGTTTTAACTCAACAATCTGAGTTTGCTGATTAGAAGTTTGCCGTCTTAATTCAGCAATAACCGTATTTTGATTATCAACAATTTCACTTTGTCTATCATGAGGTGTAATTAAATTACGAACAGCTTGATTATTTAATATTTCAAAATCTCTATTTTGCATTTTGATAGTTCCCTTCTGCCTTGACAGGCAATTTGAGTATAACAAATTATTGTTCACAAGTCAAAATAATTGACAAGCGGTTTAGCAACAAATCCAAAATCAGCATAGGAGGATAGACAATGCAATTACTATTATGTGTATTACTTATACTTGTATTTATATGGCTTATTTGGGAAATTTGGCAAAAACAAAGCCTTGCTTATTTAATTTCAAAAAAAGGCATTCAAATATCAAGTGAAGAGATATCCGAATGCCTAAAAGCTGTATTAATAAAATTCTTTAAGAAGTAGGAAAAGTAATCATTTGTAAAATAACGCATGTTTTCAGAAAGGACGTGAATTTATGTCAACAGCAGCACAGATAATTGCTGCAATAGGTATAACAATAGTTGCCTTTATTGCGGTAATAGGTTTCGCACCGAATTTCAAAAGCAATAAATAAAAAAAGAAAAGCCTACCTTCTCACAAACGATTGGGTAGTAAAGTTCATTTGAAATAGTTTTATGAGACACTATTTTTATTTGATAGTGAAATAAAAACAGCACAGAAAGGAATTAGAAAAGTTATGTATGTGCTTGTAAAAAAAGGTTGCATAGATATTTTAGAGTGCGGAACTGCAGGAAAATGTATATATGGAGTGTTGCAAAATATGATAATTTTTTAAATTGTTACAATGAGCTTGAATTAAATTATAAATAATACAATAAAAAACCGACTGCGGTCACAGTCGGCTAAAGTGAGAATGATAAAAAATATAACCAACATATTTATCATCATTTTCATTATAAACGATAAAAACAGAATTGTCAAATAAAGGAGAAAAAATCAATGAGAGAAAAAGTTGATTATAGAAATAATCTTGAACAGCTTAATTCAACGTTTCCTGATAAAAATACATTAACTATAACGGAAGTTGCCAAGTATATGGGCAGGGACAGACATTGGGTAAGCAAAACCTATAAAAAGGATTTTAATACCTATGGAGGTATGAAACTAATGTCAAAGGTAACCTTTGCAAGAATTCTCAGTGAAGGAGCATAAAATGACAGAGAAAATATTATACATAATACTTTTCATTCTTGTAGGGGCAGTTGTTTTGCTTGCATTCGAGGTAGTGGTGCAGCATCAGGAAATAAAGGATTTGCTTGGCCGCAGGAATAGGAAGGACAAGCCCAAGCTTGAGCAGCAGGCAGAGGATATTGTTAATATCCAACTTGAAAAGAAAGTTCATCAGATAGGATGCAACGGCATTTGTTTAACTTGTTATTTTGAAAATAATTGTTCTGTGAATGAATGTGACATTTTCCGTGATGATACAAAACAAGTTGCCGAGTGCTGGCTGTATATGAGGAAAGCAACTTCTAAGGAGGTTGGAAAAATTGGCAAAATTAATTGAATCCACACCATTGTTTAGGCTTGCACAGGAAAAAGCAAAAGACCCTAAAATTCTTTTTGAATCCCACAAGGAAATCGCAGATAAGTGTCCTATATCGCAAGTAATGTATTTTGCTTTTTTATATATTGAAGGTTTGTATCGAGAGCAGAAACTTGATAAAGAAGAAAAAGACAAATATGAAAAGCTTATTGAAAATAAATTGCAGGACCTGGCATTTGAAGTGTATTGCGAAAGAGATATTCTCCAACAATATGAATTTGATTTGGAATTCCTTTAAAATTGCAACAGGCAGCCTTTCCATTGTTCCTGATGAAGGAAATGTTCCGAAGGGAGAGCATATAGATTTTCCCGAGGGTCTTTTCACGAAAACGCCTGTTGTTTTTGTAAATCCTAAAACTACCGTTCCCGGAACATTGGTTTTGGGTGCAAGCGTTACCAACATAACAAAATCGGGCTGTGATATTTACTTAACACGAACATCCGCCTCGTCAACAGGCGTATGCTGGCTTGCAATTCAGGTCTAAGAGGAGGTGTAAGGAAAAATGAAAAGTGAAATAATTAAAATTATCTTAAGCACAATTATTCCGTCAATGATAACGGGTTTATGTGTTTATGCAAATAGCCTGAAAAAGAAAAACAAAGCCCTTGAAAACGGTATGCTATCGCTTTTGAGGGCTGAAATTATAAGACAGCATGATAAATATACAGATAGAAAGTGCTGCCCTATTTATGCTAAAGATGCACTTGGAAAAGCGTATAACGCTTACCATATGCTCGGAGGCAATGGAACAATAACAAAGATTTATAACGATACAATGGCTCTTCCTGAAGAGCGAAAGGAGAATTAAAATGAAAACAAAATTAACATCATTCTTAAAAAAAGAACCGATAAAAAGAGCTGTGAGAACATTCGGACAGGCCGCTGTCGGTTATATAGTAGCAAATCTTGTCGTTGTGGATTTTTCAAGTGGCAAGGATGTTGTAAAGTCCGCATTAATCGGACTTGGTGTATCGGCTCTTGCGGCAGGATTATCCGCAGTTATGAATTTACAGAAAAAAGAGGAGGCATAATATGTATCGTTCACCTTTCAAAGCATCTTCTACACAAACTACCGCTTTCAAGAAAAAAGGAAGCTGGGCGGCAGGCTATCATACAGGTGTTGACCGTGTTTCTTCCAATACAGCGCTTGTTTCACCTGCAGACGGAACTGTGCAGAGGAATGAATACAATGCAAGCTATGGCAATATGGTGATTATCACCACTACTGACGGCAAATCCATTCTTATGGCACATATGAAAGAGAAAAGTAAGCTAAAAGTCGGCAGTACTGTCAAAAAGGGAGATGCAGTCGGCACAATGGGCAACACAGGCCACAGTTTCGGAGCGCATCTTCATATCGAAGTACAGAATTCCAAAACATGGGCATACAACAAAAATCTGCTTGCCCCGAACAGTTATATTGATTGGAAGGACACAACAAGCAAAAGCAGTTATCCAACGCCTGTCAAGTGGCAGAACGGCAGAACAAAGGAAACCGTTTTTGAGCAGAACAATCTCAAGGAAGAGCTTGGCTCACTTTCTGCAAAGGAAGCTACACAATGCTATGGAAAGGCAGGCGACGGCTATATTGTAGTCTATGAACTCAACGGCACGGATAAGCACAAAGCAGGCTTTGTAAAGTATGCAGGTGGTGTAACGAAAGCACCAACGGCAGGCAAGACATGGACTAACGGCTCAACCAAGGAAACCGTATATGCTGATACAGCAAAGAGAACAGAAGTCGGTGTACTTAACCCTAAAGAGAGCTGCACTTGCCTTGGCAAGATAGACGGAATGCACCTTGTGCTTTACAAGGTGGACGGTACATCAAACTACAAATGTGGTTTTGTTGCCTATGCAGGCGGTTGTTGATATAGAATTAAATAAAACATAATTATAGCCCCTATTGCTCAGTTAATTCTGAACAGTAGGGGCTTTTTTATTTGCTATTATTAATAAATTCCTCGATAGCCTTTTTTAATACAGAAGCTTGCGATATACCTTTGTCTGAGCAAAGCTTTTTAAACTCTTCAACTAAATCTTTTGGAAGCTCTGCTCTGACTGTTGAATAAACTTTGTTGTTATATCTTCGCTTAACCTCGCTACTTGTTTTAGTTTTCCTGTTTTTTGTTTCCATGATTCAATATTCTCCCTAATTTGTAAATAGCATTTATAATTATCAGAAGTGCATCGCAAAATAATACAACTTTTAAAGCAGGACTAAAACCGAATTGTATGGCAAATAATAAAATCGCAACCAATGTTAGAAAAAAGAAATTGTTTTTTAACACTTGTAAAACTCCTTTCATAGTGTTATAATAATATAGTCCCCTAAGGGGGAGGGGCTTTCGCCCCTCGGTTTGCTTAGTTCTTGAATATCATTATCACAGTTGCGATTGCTACTACTATTTCACAAACTGTGTTGATGATTTCAAGAACTTTATTTTTATCATTCAACATTATCCCCTCCTCTCTATGTCTTAATTATATCATACTCGGCAGAGTATGTCAATACTTTTTTGAAATAAAAAAATACAGCCTCTCTTTCTCAAACGAGATTAAGAGGCTTTTGGTTATTTAGTCTAAAATACCATACGGCATAAGCGTATCGATGGTTTCCAAAATATCCACATAGTAATCAACACTTGATTTACTTTTTTCTGAAACATATAATACTGCATTTTTGATTTTTATCATTTTTCCTAAATAATTTTTGACGGTTTCTGTAGCGACCTTAATTGTTTCACCGTTTCTTGAAACATCATCTACAATTAATAAATTATTAAAATGATTTTCGTTTATTATATTGCAGATTTGACGATTAATTTCAGAATCAAAAATGGTATTTGGTTGTGAAGTTGAATGGTCAGCTTGCAAGCAAAAAATCGGTACTGACTCCAAATATTTTCGGTTTATTAAATCTGCAGTTATGATACCTCCTCTCGAAACACCAATAATTGCATCAAATCTATACCCGTTTTTTCTAGGTAAAACTCGTAATTTATTGCATAATTTACCAACATCATTACAATATTCATCCCATGATATAGAGGGTTTAAATGTTCAGAAAACGTTTTTTGCTTTAAAGTGGCTTCAAAATCTTCAACTAATGCAGCACATTCATTTCTAATATCTTCCTTTATACCATCATTAGAATAATCAGAATATGTAATACCATGCAAATCTGAAGGGATTGTGGCATTTTCTGATTTAAAAATGAAACAGTTTTGAATACCGAGAATACCGATTGCTAAACCATATTCAAGAATAACATTAGCTCTTGTCATGTATTGTTCACTGCCTCGAACATTAATTGAATCATCATCGTTAAATATAAAAATTGCATATCGACAGCTTTGTATTACTTCAGTCAGTTTTACCAAAGCTTGATCTCCGAGGTTAATGACATTTTGTTCCCAAATTTTTGTTTGAAGATTAAGGTGTTTTCTACGTTTTATTTCTCTCTGAACCGCACGTGCGATTTGTAACGATTCACTAGAACTACCAATAAACACTTTATTCATATTTCTACCTCCTAATATTTAACATATTAACATTATACTATTAATTCTCTTCAAAAGACAAGTTTTTTAAGTAAAATAATAGAAAATTGTGGAATGTCGTAAAAAATCAATATAATGTAATACTAAAAGAAGTATTATGAGATATCAATTATTCCTAACATTTAAAATAATTATCAGCAAAAGATTTTCAAGCGTAAATTTTGTGTAAATTTTTAAAGTACGCTGTTTTTAAGCCAAATAAATAGTTTTGGAAATCGTGTAAACGGCGAACACCGTTTCAAGGGTTCAAATCCCTTCATCTGCGCCATATGGATACCTATAGCAAATCCGAACCATTAAGAGTTGGACAGCTATAGGTATTTTTCATTTTCCCTTGATTTTATGCGGTTTTTTGGCTTTTATATGTTCAATTGAAATTGGATATATAAATCGAAAAAGTTCAAAATAGAAAACCAAAAGATAAAAAACAATAAATCCGAACCCTTTTGTCTAACATTAATTATTTGATTAGTTGGTTTATTTAGCGGAAAATTCAAGTTTTCGTTTTACAAGTTTCTTGTAAAATGTTTTGACTATGTTATAATCGAATTGACAAATAGTAATTCAGGAGTGAGACTATGGTAAAGTCAAATATTAAAAAAGAATTTAATTGTGATATAGAAAAGTTATGGAATATTATTACTGATAATACCAAATATGCTTGGAGAAGTGATTTGTTAAAAATAGAAATAACTGATGATAGACACTTTATCGAATATGCTAAAAATAATTATCCCACTTATTTCACGATTACTTCAAAAGAGAAATTAAAAGAATATAAATTTGATATAGAAAACACTAACATTAAAGGTAAATGGATAGGAATATTTAAAAAGTTAGACAATGGAAATGTGTTATTGGATTTTACAGAAGAAATAGAAACTAATAATTTCATTATGAAGTTATTAACAAAACCTTATTTGAAAAGTCAACAAAAAAGATATATGAGAGATTTAGAAAAAGAATTAAACCGGTAACACAAATGCCAATTTGTCTTTAAGAATTAAAAAGTTCAAATCCATACATAAAATTGCTCAATGCTTCTTTTGTGTATTTTTTGGGAAAAGCAGTCCCTGAAACCGCTTGGTTAAGCGAAATTTCAGGGACTGCTTTTTTGCTGTTTGCTTTGCAGATTAACTGGATTAATTCTGATATTTTCGCAGCCGGGGTACTGCGAAGGAGCCTTTGGTAAAGCCCAAGGGCTCCATATAATGACGGACTTGCTCGTGATGTGCTGTATAATTACTGTGCAAATCACTGCCTATACTGATTGGAATACCCTTTTCATGCAGCATACATAAATATTCAGCATACTGCCTTTTAAAATAATCCGTATAACAGTCTGAAACAAAAAAGTCCGTATTCAGTTCCACGATTTTGTTGTTTTCAAGAACGGTTGCTGCAAATTCCTCATGAATGGATTCCGGAATGATAGAAAAATCATCAAACCATGGACCTGCCTGCATACCTTTTTTTACATATTGCGGCATATAGATCCACCATGGATGTGCAATAATATCAACAAAGCTCTGCTGCGCAATAAAAAGTTGCTGCTGCTGATAGCTTTTTATGGCACCCTTTCTGCTTTGATTCAAGCCAAAAGACCAATGCGCCCCTGCCACTACATATTCAACCCGACAACGATTTATTTCTTCTTCTGATAATGAAAGTGCAATACCGCTCTTTTTAAAAACAGGCGGAATATAGCCATGAAGCCATTTATCACGGCGATCGGGATCGGACGGATGCTTAAGTGCAAAATCATACTGTGATTTCGGCAGGGTTGTAAGCTCAACTCCAAGATGAAAACCCTCTGTTTGATTTGCCAAAAACAAATCCCTTGAACGTTCAAGGTGCTTTACCATAAACGGATAATTAACATGATCGGTTATACCAAACTGTTTAATGCCGTTGCTTTTTGCACATTTAATTAAATCGGGCACTTTCAAATCAGCATCATATGATGCTTCGGAGTGAATATGCCAGTCTGAATCATAAAAAATATCCATGCTCTTCATTATCCTTTATAAAATATTGCCTTTATTTTTATTATACCGGTTTTAAAATGCAAATCGAGTACTTACCAGAGCAAATTCATCAGCATAGTTATTATAAAGAACTATTATTTCAGCTGTTTAAGATTGTCGGTGTTTGTTAATTTTGTTGCAAGTATACAAAAAATATATTATAATAAATATTATTTTATCTATTTTGTGGTGATGAATTGTGAATTATATTGAACAGGATACTGCCTGCGGCAGAATCCGCGGCATTGAAACGGAAAGCTGCATGGAATTCCGCGGAATCCGTTATGCAAAAGCAAAGCGTTTTGAATATCCCATGCAGATAACGGAGTGGGACGGTGTGTATGATGCAACCGAGTTTCGCGAATGTGCCTATCAGCACCGTGCATTTGACGATGATGCAACCGTTAATGCATTTTATCATAAAGAATTCCGCAAGGGACTTTCTTTTACATACGGCGAGGATTGCCTGTATTTAAACATATGGGCTCCGAAAAAGGCAAAAAACTGCCCTGTGCTTATTTATATACACGGCGGAAGCTTTACAGGCGGAAGTGCAAATGAGGGGCATATAAGCGGTACCAAATATGCTGAAAACGGCATCATTATGGTGGCGTTCAATTATCGTTTGGGGCCTTTTGGCTTTTGCTCGCATCCCGATCTGACGGATGAAAACGGCATTTGCGGAAATTACGGTCTTTTTGATCAGACCGCTGCCATCCGATGGATAAAGGATAATATAGCAGCATTCGGCGGAAATCCCGATAAAATCACCCTTATGGGGCAGAGCGCAGGAGCAATGAGCGTTGATATTCATTTATCAAATCCATTGATAAGCAATTGCATTTCAGGCGCAATTATGCTCAGCGGTTCGGGACTGCAGAGATTTCTTTTAAAGCCGTTAATGCCTGAAAAAACTGTTTCATTCTGGGAAACGGTTATGAAAAATGCCGGTGTAAGCACGGTGAACGAGCTGAAAACGCTTGAGCCCAGAGCCCTGTATTATGCATGGCTGGATGCCTGCAGGGCATCAAAATGCAGCATGCCGTACACCTTTCCTGTTTATGACGGCGCAATCCTGCAAAAGAAGCATTTTTCAAAGAAAACCATTTCAGATGTTCCGTTTATCCTTGGCTCAACCTGCACGGATATGATACCTGTTGTTTTACAGTGCATAAATAAAAAATGGGGCAGATATGCAAAAAAGCATAATAAAAGCAAATGCTACATCTATAATTTTACACGAAATCTTCCCGGCGATGAAAAAGGCGCATGGCATTCGGCTGATTTGCTTTATGCTTTTTCAACGCTTGATTTTAACTGGCGTCCGTTTGAAAAAACAGACTATGAAATTTCAAATCAGCTTTCACAGGCAATATGTGCTTTTGTAAAAAGCGGAAATCCGAACTGCGATGCAATACCCCAATGGCAGCCTGATTACAAAAAGCCTATGCATTTCTGCGAAAACACACATAGTGCAAAATGGGATACCCTAAATAATTTACGTAATACTTTTAAAGGTTTTGGAGTAGAATAATGAGTAAATTCAAGCATAGATTTAAAATTGCCGAACAGGCGGATTCCTGCTTGGTATATACCTGCGATGAAAATACCGCACAAATTGATTTTGTGAGCAAAAGCTGTGTTCGCATAGCAATATATAAAAACAAAGCTGAAATGCTGCCCACTTTTTCCGTAAACCCAAACAATGAATTTTCAGCTAACGGCCGCAACAGGCTCAGTACAGACGGGTTTGAATTGTACTCACCCGAAAAAAATATAAGCAGCTCTATCCATACCTTTGCTTTGGCTGATAACATCAAAATTAAGCTCAGCCCTGACAATTTTATTCTGAAATACTATCAGAATGATTCTCTTTTGTTTTCAGACAGGGCGCCTCTTGCTTATAATTTTGAACACGAGTTCGGCAGCGAAACCTATCATTATATTTCAAGAACGGAAAATGAAAGAATTTTCGGGCTTGGCGATAAAGGCGGAGAACTGAATAAGGCAGGCAGAGCCTTTCGGATTGAAACAACAGACTGTATGGGATATGATGCAAGTGAAAGTGACCCGCTTTATAAGCATATTCCGTTTTACATATGCGAAAACACAGTTGGATGCTACGGCATATTTTATGATACATCCGATACCTCTTACATGGATTTTGGAAAAGAAATCAACAATTATTATCCGCCGTACAAATATTTTAAAACAAATGACAACTGCCTTGTGTACTATGTTTTTTTCGGTACAAAATTATCCATTCTGCAGCAATTTGCAGGGCTGTGCGGCAAACAGGCATTTCCGCCGAAATGGAGCTTTGATTATTGCGCAAGCACAATGGCTTATACAGATGCACCCGAATCTCAAAAAAGGATGTATGAATTTATATCCAAATTAAAGGAATGCAATTTATCGTGCGGTGGTTTCTATCTTTCCTCCGGCTATACCTCTATCGGAAATCAGCGCTATGTGTTTAATTGGAACAAGGAAAAATTTCCCGATGCCGAAAAATTCATTTCGGATTTTTCCGATAAAGGAATTGAAATTATACCGAATATCAAGCCTGCTTTTCTTGATAATCATCCGATGTACAAAGAAATTGCCGACAAAGCGCTGTTTGTTAAAAACCCTGACGGCACACCGTTTGTTACCGAATTTTGGGACGGACTGGGCAGCTATCTTGATTTTACAAACCCAAAGGCCTTTGCATTCTGGAAAGAAAAGGTAAAGGAAACCCTGCTGGATTACGGTATTACAGCCACATGGAATGACAATAATGAATTTGATGTCAAGGATTGTGATGCCCTTGCAGCAGGCTTTAACGGCTCTGAGGTACAGGCAAGCCGTATAAGGCCGATACTTACCTATCTTATGGTTGCTGCCTCTTATCAGGCACAAACAGAAAACAACCCAAAGCTGCGTCCCTTTCTTTCAACAAGAAGCGGAGGCATTGCCGTTCGCCGTTATGCACAAACCTGGTCAGGCGATAACAGAACTGCGTTTCCCGATTTGCGCTACTGCCACTATATCGGGCTTACAATGTCACTTTCCGGCTTGTATTTTTACGGGCACGATCTTGGCGGCTTTCATGGTGAAATGCCGTCACGTGAGCTTTTATTAAGATGGCTTCAGCACGGAATATTTGAACCGCGCCTGACAATTCACTCGTGGAATTCGGATGGTTCTGCAACAATGCCGTGGAGCTACCCTGATATTCTGGATTCCGTTCACAGCCTGTTTGCACAGAGAAAGCAGCTTTTGCCCTATATATACAACTGCGCCTACAATGCAGCAGAACGGGAAATCCCTATGAACGCACCGCCGTTTTTGTATTATGATGATGAAGAGCTTTATGCATATCCCGATACCATGATGCTTGGTAGAGATATCTTAATTGCTTTTGTCTTTGATGAGGGCAGGGAAAAAATCTGCACCTATCTTCCGAAGGGTGATGATTGGTATATGGGCGATAAGCTGTTGGAAGGCGGACGAATTGCAGAACTTACAATTCCTTCGGATGCCGAAATGCCCTATTTCATCCGCAGCGGATGCATTCTGCCCACGGATGAAGCGCCCTACGGCTTTAAACCCGATGAAAAGATTGTATTTACGGTTTACCCATTGAAAAACGGAAGCTTTGAAAGCGAATTCTTCTGTGATAACGGAAACAGCTTTGAATATCTGAAAAACAACTGTACGCATCTGAAATTCAAAGTGCACTGTGATGAAAGCACCGTTTCGGTAGCGTTTGAAAATACAGGAAATACAATACTTGAACCGGACATCCGCTTGTGTTCCGGCGATACAAGAAAGCTTATAATAAAGCAATGACAGTTAAGGAGTAAAATTATGGAAGAAAAGCAAAAGACTTACGGTATAAAAGCAATTGATAAAATAGGATATGCTTTCGGAGATATGGGCGGTTTATTAACCTTTTCCCTTGTATCCTCCTTTTTAACAATGTTTTATACCGATATACTGCATTTTACCAGCACAAGCATTATGATGCTTATGCTTGTTGCCCGTATATGGGATGCAGTGAACGACCCGATATGGGGTGCATTTATTGATTCAAGAAAGCCCACTCGCTTCGGAAGGTTCAGACCTTATATTTTAGGTGCTTCCGTTCCGCTTGCATTAGGTGCCTTTCTGATGTTTCTGAAAATACCGGGACTGACGAATACCCAGTATCTGATATTTGCATACATAACCTATATCTTTTACGGCATGATGTATACAGGCGTAAATATTCCCTACGGCTCTCTTGCCTCTGTAATTACAAGCGATGAAATAGAGCGCTCTTCTCTGTCCATGTGGCGTTCCGTCGGAGCCGGTCTCGGCGGGCTGCCTGCACAGATTCTGCTTCCGCTTGTTGTTTACTCAACCGTAACAAATGCCGACGGCACAACAGCAAAAATTTTGGATTCCAATAAGCTTTCCGTTGCCGTTGCATGCCTTTCCGTTTTGACTGTAATTGTTTTCTTCAGCCATTTTAAAATGACGAAGGAGCGGATTACCGTGCTTCCCAATCAGCAGCAAAGCAAATACAGCTTTCTGCGTGCATTGCGCATGCTGCTCAAAAACAAACCGTTTATTGTGCTTTGTATTGTTTCCATGTTTCTGATTTGCTTCCAGATGTATACACAAACAATTTACAATTATTTGTTCAAAAACTTTTATGAAAAACCCGAGCTTTACGGGATTGTAACCATATGCACCTATCTTCCCATGGCTTTGTTTCTTCCTGTTATGGGCAAGCTTGTGCGCCGATTCGGCAAAAAGGAAATCTGCGCTGTAGGAATGGGCTTTGCAGCATTGGTCAATGTCCTGATGTATCTTATCGGATTTACCGGATTATCGGCTAATCCGTATCTCTTCCTTGTTATGGTGTTCTTTTCCGGTGCAGGTCAAACCTTCCTTGTAATGGAAATCTGGGCACTTGTAATGGATGTAATTGATTATCACGAGCTGTTGTCAAACAGACGTGAGGAGGGCACCTCCTATTCCATATATTCTTTTGTAAGAAAGCTCGGACAAACAGCCGCAGGCGCAGGCGTTCCCGCCATACTCGGCATTATCGGCTACAACGGCGAGCTTGCTTCCCAGTCTGCGCAGGTGCTTGATAAGCTTTATACCGCTGCAACATTGGTTCCTGCAATCATTCTGATTTGTATGTTTGTTCTGCTTGCTTTCTGCTATAAGCTTTCAAAAAAAGAGCTTGAAAAATTACATGATCAGCTTCAGGCAGCACGAGAAAAGTAAATATCATTTCTGTTTTATAAGAAAAATCGTGTAAAAAGTTACACGATGTCGATTGTATTATTCTCAGAATTCACATCACGCCTTATTCGGCTACACAAGGAAGCTCGTGATTTTTAATGACTATCTGTAGCCGGAAAGGCTACGTGAATAAAAATGAAAAAGGAAAATACAGGATGCATCAGCTTAGCAGCAAAGCATAAAATAAACCCATTATATCAAAAAAAATTATTTGGTATGCTTTTGCTGATCATCGGCGTTTTCGGCATTCTGGTAATTCTGCACAGGCTTGCACATTATGTTTATGAATATGATGCACAGTTCAGCCCCATTGATTACGGAAGATTTAATATTATTTCCTATTTTACGGTTCAATCCAATATCTTTGTATGCGGCTATCTGTTAACCATGTCTGCAGCGGTTTTCGGCAATAAACATGCACAAAAAATTGCATTTAATCCAATGCTCGGAACTATGGTTACTACATATATCGTTCTTACGGGGCTTGTTTATTGCTGCGGCATACCGTTGGGTTTTACACCTCCGTTCAAATGGGATAATCCCACTCATGCAATGTCTAGTTTTATTCAGGTGTTTCATCATATGATTATACCACCGTTTATGCTGATATTATGGCTTTTCCCTGCTTCAAATAAAAAAGTAAGCTATAAAAGCGTCTGGCTTATCGGCATATATCCTTTGGTCTATTCCGTTTTTTCAATCGTCAGAGGAGCCGTATCAGACCCAACCTTTTATCCGTATCCGTTTTATCAGCCAACCTTTTTCTGGGAAATGCTGCTTGGTGACAGGCCGTTAAATCCTCCTCTTGCATATCTGCTGATGCTTCCTGCACTGATTGCAGGCATAATGCTTTTTGTAATGGTTGGCATGATCATTGCATTTATACACAACAAACGCAGAGCTGCATAAAGCTGTTTTTTATTGCATATAATAAATGGCATTATTTGACAAAATTATATATTTCGTCTATACTGTTTTTTGAGGAGTGATTATTTTGGAAACAATTATCAAAGAAAAGCCAAAAAAGAAAACTTGGAAAAAGGTGCTCGCAATCATCGGCATAATCCTTTTAGTGCTTATTGCTGCAAAGGTTATCGCATTCAACTGGCATTCCAATCCGAAAAATATTAAAACATTTGAATCAGACAACAGCTACATAATGGAAACGGGGCAGACGCAGATCAGTGCGCACAGAAGCGGCGGCGGAATTATGCCCGAGGAAACCCTTATGGCATTCCGGAACTGTGCCGAAAACCCGGATTTCCAAATCGATGTTTTTGAGTTTGACCTTCATATCACAAAGGACGATGTGCTTGTTCTTCTCCACGATGATACACTTGACAGAACATCAAACAGCGCCGAAATCTTCGGCAAAGAGGAAGCAAGACCCGAGGATTACACATACGAAGAGTTACGCACACTGAATATGGGCGCAAAATTCACGGATGAAGACGGCAATATGCCCTATTCTGACATTGAAAAGGACAATGTTCCCAACGATATCAGGATTTTAAGAATAGAAGATGTGCTTGATTATTTAACCTCTGTGGGTGATTATGATTACATCATTGAAATTAAAAACAGCGGCGAACTGGGAATGAAGGGCGTTGATATTCTTTACAATATTCTTGTTGAGAAGAATCTGCTTGACAGCGTAATTTTCGGTTCCTTCCACGAGGAGGTTTCCCATTATGTTGACGAGCATTATCCCGATTTACTCCGCAGTGCAACAATAAAAGAGGTGCTTACCTTCTGGCTTGCGGCACTCAGAAACGACAAGGATTTTGACCCGAGCTATTCTGTTTTACAGATTCCGTACAGCATGCCTTTCAAGCTTGCAGCAAATCTCGGAACAGCGCAGGTTATCAACTATGCCCATGAAAAAGGAATTGCTGTTCAGTACTGGACGATAAACAGCGAAAAGGATATGGAATATCTGCTTTCTGTTGGTGCAGACTGCATTATGACGGACTATCCCGATAAGCTTTACACAGTTGATCAGAAAAACAAGAATAATTAATATATAAATCTCAGAAATGCTCCTTTTGTCAAAGGAGCATTTTTTGTTTTCGGCAGGCAGTACAATCAAAGGCCGAACCCCTCTGAATAAAAAAACCTCCCTTGTAAAAGGGAGGTGTCAACTCCGAACAGGAGTTGACGGAGGGATTCATATGGCAGGAGCAAGTCCCTGCCATATAATTCTATTGATTACTTTCTCTTGGCATTTACAACACTACTGTAATTTGAGGTGGCATTCTTGTTTTTACTTGTTACTGCCCTAACCTTGTAGCTGTAGGTTTTACCCTTTGCCGCTACCGCTGTTGTAAATGACATTGATGATGTTGTTTTCATCAGCTTGTAACTGCCATTTGCCTGTTTGATATATAGCTGATATGAGGTTGCTCCTGTTACCTTGCCCCACGAAAGCTTAAACGAACCATTCTTGTTTACTGCTATCTTTAAGGATGGCGTCTGTAATTTTTTTGTGTTCTTTGCATTCACTGCCGAACTGTATGCAGAAGTTGCTGAACTGTTCTTGCTTGTTACCGCTCTCATTTTATAGGTAAACTGCTTGCCGTAGGTTGCAAAGGCAGTTGTAAAGGATGTAGCGTTTGTTGTTTTCATCAGCTTGTAAGAGCCGCCTGCCTGCTTGATATATAACTGATAGGAGGTTGCTCCTGCTACCTTATTCCATGATAAGGTAAATGAGCCATTTGCATTAACTGCTGCTTTCAATTTTGGTGTTACAAGTTTTTTTGTATTTGTTGCCGTAACTGCCGCACTGAACGCAGAGGTTGCTGAACTGTTTTTGCTGTTTACTGCTCTTACTTTATAGGAATATTTCTTTCCGTAATGCGCTGTTCCAGTTGTAATGGATGTTTCTGTAATGGTGCGAAGCATTTGATAGCCTGTTCCATTATCAAAATATACATCATACTTATCTGCACCGGCAACCTTACCCCAGGATATTGTAAAGCTTCCATTGGCATTTACAACTGCTTTTGCGCTCGGCTTTTTCAGCTTTGTTGCGGGAAGCGTTTCCTTTTTTGTTGCCCCGCAGTCTATGCATGTATAGGTTTTTATGCCGGTTGCTGTGGCAGTCGGCTGTTTTGTCACTTTGCCTGTATCATAGCTGTGTCCTGTGGCAGGAACAGCTTTTTGAGCTTTGATTACAGCACTACATACAGAGCAATGCGATCCTGCTGTTTTTCCTGCCTTTGTACAGGTTGCTTCTATTGCCTTATCTGTTACAACCTTATGACCTGCCGCACTTGTGTAATTACCTATATAGCTGTCACCGCAGCTGCATCTGTACTCTGTATAACCGCCCTCCGTGCAGGTAGGACGTATAGTTACAGTTACATAGTTATAATTATGTGTATGCGGTGCTGGGCCTTTTGTAGTAAATGTACTTGTGGAAGAGTAATAATTTTTACCATTATATACAACGTATGCCCTGTATTCATATGTTGTTCCCGATGTTAAGGACATATTCAGTTCTTTGCCTGAACCAACTGTCCACCACATCGGAACGGAAGCGGCATTTGTATAGCTTGCATTCATTGCTTCCTGT
>DESD01000026.1:37474-37760 GCA_002361935.1 Ruminococcaceae bacterium UBA3323
CTTGCTTGGATTTTTCGCAGTAAAGTTAATTCTTACAGAATTTGCTGTTAAATCCGATACTGCATTCACGGTTACAGATGGATTTGTTACTGTCTGCGGCGTAGGACCTTTGGTAGTAAATGTACTTGTGGAAGAGTAATAATTTTTACCATTATATACAACGTATGCTCTGTATTCATATGTTGTTCCCGATGTTAAGGACATATTCAGTTCTTTGCCTGAACCGACTGTCCACCACATCGGAACGGAAGCGGCATTTGTGTAGCTTGCATTCATTGCTTCCTGT
>DESD01000026.1:38072-55871 GCA_002361935.1 Ruminococcaceae bacterium UBA3323
CTTGCTTGGATTTTTCGCAGTAAAATTAATTCTTACAGAATTTGTTGTTAAATCCGATACTGCATTCACGGTTACAGACGGGCTTGTTACTGTTGGGGGAGTTGTATTTCCCGAGGAAGATGAACCTATACCTTTCACTCTTATGTAAAAATGGCTTGGATTCATTTTTCCGGAGCTATTTATATATTCGGAAATCTTAGTTTCACATACACCCTTTGAAGGATTCAGCGCATTGATAACTTTACCGCTTCCTATATAAATACCAACATGTCCCGACCAAACAACTATATCCCCTAACTGAGCATTGGAATCTCCGGTAATTTTTGTTCCGTATTTTGTTGGATTATTATAATAGTCACTGCTTGCAGTTGACAGCGTAACACCAAAATTTTTGAAAACATAGTATACAAATCCCGAACAATCAAAGCTATTCGGTCCATGTGTATTTAAAACATATGGATATCCTTTAAACTTTTTGGCATACTCAACAACTTGTGAACCTGTTGTCGAGCTTGATGTGGAACTATTCTTTTTCCATATTGCATAAAAAGTATAAGTATCATTTTTAACTGTAGCGAACCACGAGTTATCTAAAGTACCGCTCCAACGATCGTTATATACCTTTTTTGTGTATCCTTTTGAACTGATATTGCCTGCGGTTTGCCATCCATTGCCATTTGTAGTAAACCATTTATTATCAGATTTTCTGCAAACATTCCAACCTCCAAAGGAATATCCCGTTCTTGAAAAACTGTTTGATGCAAGTGTAAATTTGTTATTGTATTTTACAGTACTTGTTCCCATTGAACCTGTTCCGCCATTGGCATTATATGCTATAGTACAGGTTGCTGTTGGTGCTGCTACAGTATATTTAAAAGTATATACGGCTGTCATTGTATAGGCACCGCCGACTTTATTCTTAACATCATTCCATGCAAAAGTCGCGGGAGGTTCATTAGAAGAATTCCATGAATCATAAATATATACATTTCCTGTAGATTTAGTTTTATCTTTGTTGGCTATAATATAATGCGTTCCACCCGAAGATGTTTTCACCTTAATAATGCTGTAATACCCATTTTTTGAATTATTTATAACTGTATTTGTTAAATTAGATGTAGTAACACCTAAATATGATAATTTATTATTACCGAGTGATTTAGCATATCTTACCGGATTATCTGAATAAACATTTCCTTGATTATTAACGTATCCTTTACTGGTAACCCACTTGTAGTATACATCAGGATTAAAAGAAGAACTTTTATTGATTCCCGTTTCATATATAAGTTTTGCTTCGGCAACTACCCAACAGCCATAGTTTTTCATCCAACTGTATGAACTTTTACCTTGTGACCAACGCTTGTAATCACTATTATAATTTGCTGCATAAGCAGAAAAGTCAATTCCGGCTGTTATACTAAACAGCATTGTTATTGCAAGCAGAAAGCTTAGCAGTTTTTTGAAATAATGCTTTTGCGGTGCGGCGGAAACACTGCACCCTGCAATTTTGTTTTCCATAATTATCCTCCAAATATATTTATTTCAAGCACATTATAGCCCGTTTATGGGCAATTGTCAATATACGAACATCAAATTACAATAATATAAACAGGAGTTGATTTGATGATTGTTTTTGACAAACTGTGGAAAACGCTGAAAGAAAGAAATATTTCTCAATACAAGCTGATTAAAGAATACAAAATAAGCACAGGTCAACTTGACAGACTTAGAAAAAACGGGAATGTTAATACCTATACCCTGAATACGCTTTGTGAAATTCTTGATTGCAAATTGGAAGATATAGCCGAATACAGAAAATAATAAAGTGCCGCTGCTGATTCAAAGCAACGGCACTTATATAATATGGCATTTCTGCCAACAGAGAGGGCTTATTATTTTTTCAGATATCTGTCAACTTCCCACTGAGAAATCTGGGTGCGGTATTCATCCCATTCACGCTTTTTGCCTTCAATGTAAGCATTAAATACGTGACTGCCTACTGTTTCCTTAACAAAAGGATCTTCCTCTGCGGCATAAACAGCATCAATAAGACTTCCCGGAAGGCAATCAATACCGTTTTCCTTAAGCTCATCTGCAGTTAAATCAAATACATTGAAATCAACAGGAGCAGGAGGAGTCATATTCTTCTTGATACCATCAAGGCCTGCTGCAAGGCAAAGCGCCATTTCTAGATACGGATTACAGGTTGGATCGGGGTTGCGAAGCTCAACTCTTGTTCCCTTACCTCTTGCTGCAGGAATACGAACAAGGGAAGATCTGTTTGAAGCAGACCATGCAATGTAGCAGGGAGCTTCATAGCCCGGAACAAGCCTTTTATAGGAATTTACAAGAGGGTTTGAGAAAGCTGCAATACCCTTTACATGAGCAATAATACCTGCGATAAATGCATAAGCCTCCTTGGAAAGACCAAGCTCATCCTTTTCGTCGGCAAAAGCATTTGAACCATCAGAAAGCCTGTAAAGGCTCATATTTGTATGCATACCTGAGCCATTGATACCATAAACAGGCTTTGGCATAAAGGTTGCATGAAGACCATGCTTTGTTGCATAGGTTTTAACAACATGCTTAAAGGTCATACATCTGTCGGCAGTTGTCATAACATCACCGAAGCGGAAATCAATTTCATGCTGTGATTCGGCAACCTCGTGATGGGAGGCTTCAATTTCATAGCCCATATCCTCAAGAGCAAGGCAGATATCACGGCGGCAATTTTCGCCGGCATCAATCGGATTAAGATCAAAATAACCGCCAAGGTCTGTCATTTCGGTTGTAGGATTTCCGTTTTCATCCTTTTTAAAAAGGAAGAATTCAAGCTCAGGACCCACATTGAAGCCATAGCCCATTTCTGCTGCTTCATCAATAACCTTTTTAAGTACATTTTTAGGATCGCCCATAAACGGCGTTTTATTATCTGACATATAAACAGAGCAGATAAGGCGGGCTGTTGTTTTGCCGCCAAAGGTTCTCCATGGGAAAAGTGCCCATGTATCAAGATCAGGATGAAGATACATATCGGATTCATCAATGCGAACATATCCGTCTATTGATGAGCCGTCAAACATACATTCATTATCAAGTGCCTTTTCAAGCTGAGAAACCGTAAGTGAAACATTTTTCATAAGACCGAAAACGTCCGTAAACTGAAGTCTTACGAATTCAACATTCTTTTCAACCGCATCTCTGAGTATGTCCTCTTTCGTTAATTTGCTCATAGTAATTTCCTCCAAAATAAAAATAAAAAATGGCGCTCCGAATCAATCGGAACGCCTTTGTTCTTACTACACCAACATTATATACACGATAAGCAAAAAATGTCAACACATTTTTATAATTTTATACACCTTGTGCTGAATGACAAAATAATTTTCACTGTTTTTTGTGCAATTTAATGCTATTTAGCCTATTTCTATAAATTCTTCAGGGATAATATCTCGCACATATTTTTCAAATTTGGCAGGGGTTGCGCCTTTTTCCCGCTGGGCATGGGTTTCGGCAATCTCATCCGTATAATCCGAAAGCTTATATACGGAATACTCCCATCTGCCGTTTATTTTTTCATACCAGCTTACAACCGGAACAAGCTTTGCAGATGTAACTGTTACACCGTCTGCATTCTTTTGAATTTCAATTTTAGCCATACCGCCGCAAAGCTGATTCAGATTGAGCTGATGAGAAATAAAGTTTCCGAGTGAATAATAAACAAGCATCTTTTTGCCAGACTTTTCATTCACTACCCATTCAATCGGCTGAAGCACATGGGGATGACCGCCGATTACAATATCCACGCCTAAATCGGAAAAAAGCTTTACATAATCCCTTTGGTAATCAGACACGCTTGTGCTGTTTTCAGTACCCCAATGCGGAAAAGCAACAATAACATCGCAGTTGCCCTTTGCCTTATTTACATCCTCGGTTATTTTTTTCTTATCCATCATATTTACGCACCACTGCTTATCATTCGGAAGCGGAATGCCGTTTGTGCCGTAAGTATAATTCAGAATTGCAAATTTGATGCCGTTTGCCTCATAATAAACAATTGTATTATAATCCTCCTCCGTATCATTAGAGCCTACATGCTTTACCTCGGGATGATTATCAAAAAATGCACATTCATTCTGAATGCCCTTGAAGCCCTTATCCATCGTATGATTTGTTGCACAGAGAAAAACATCAAAGCCTGCATCTATTGCCGCCTCGCCCACAGCCCACGGCGTATTGAAAACAGGATAGCCCGTATATTCAAACTCATCGCCGCCAAGAATCGTTTCCTGATCTATAACCGCTATATCAGCTGCCGATATATCAGCCTTTATCTTTTGATAAAACGAGGTATAATCCTCCGTACCGTCATCCTTCTGCCCCGATGCAATCAAAGTATTATGAATCAGATTATCACCAACGGCAACAAGCGTTGCTTTTGCATTAACAGGAGCCGGTGCAGACTCCTCTGTCTGTTCCTCTGTAACCGGCTCAGTGGGCTTTTCACCGTCCAGATTTCTTGTAATATATCCGCTGATGGCAAATCCGGATACCACAAAAACAGCAAGAATAACAGGAATCAATATCTCAAAAAGCTTTTTCTTATCTTTAAAATTTTTCAATTCAAACACTTCATTTCATCATTAAACTGTATATTATTCTATCATACGACAATTATTTTATCAACCAATAAAATTTTAAGGAAAATATTTCTTAAATCTATTCCCTTTTCATTGACAATTGATGAAAGAAAAGATAAAATTATTCTATTACATAATAAAAGGAGTATTTCCATGTTAACAGCTATTTTATCTAGTCCGGTTACTATGTATGTTTTGTTCATAGTCGGTCTTATCTTAATCATAAAGGGCGGCGACTGGTTTGTTGATTCGGCAAGCTGGATTGCAGAGGTTGCCGGCGTTCCGAAATTTGTTATCGGTGCAACCATCGTTTCCATAGCTACAACTTTGCCTGAAATGATTGTAAGTGTTATGGCAACAGCAAAAGGCAATGTTGATATGGCCGCCGGAAATGCCATAGGCTCCGTAACGGCAAATACCGCCATGATTATGGGTATTTTCATAGTTTGCATGCCGTTTGCAATTAAACGCAAAAGCTTTTCTCCGAAAGCAATTATGATGTTTCTTGCATCAGCAGCTTTGGTTTTGGGCTGTATATTCACACAAAAGCAGGAGCTGTCTATCCTTGGCGAAAAAAATATGTATTATAATCTTTCAACAATAGGACTTGTTGTTTTAATCGTTATTTTCATTGCCTTCTTTATTGAAAACTTTATTTCCATGAAAAAGGAACATACGCAGATTGAGCCAAGCCCTGACAACATTGGGCTTCAGCCTGAGGACGGAATCATTCCCACAAGGGAAAAGGCAACCGGCAGGGACTGGGCAAAAAATATTGCATTCTTCGTTGTCGGTGCAGCAGGAACCGTTATAGGCGCTCAGCTCCTTGTAAATTACGGAACGGAAATTGCGGAAAGCCTTCATGTTCCGCAGAGAATCATCAGCGTTATTGCTATTGCCATCGGAACTTCGCTTCCTGAGCTTGTTACAACAATTACTGCACTTCGCAAAAAAGCAGGTTCCCTTTCCGTGGGTAACATCCTTGGTGCAAACATTATTGATTTAACCCTTATTCTTCCTATCTGTTCATTTGTTTCAATGGGCAAGGGAACAGGCGCTCTTGCCGTTTCGGCAAGCTCCGTTCAGATTGATATGATTGTTTGCCTTGCTGCAATCGCAATTGCAATTATACCAACAATTATTTCCCAGAAATTCCGCCGCTGGCAGGGAATTGTTATGCTGGCAGGCTATTTAGGATATGTTGCGTATACTGTTTTAGCATAATCTGCATAAAAGCTAAAAAACCGGGCTGTTTTTATAGCCCGGTTTGCTTTTTGCATAATTTTAATCAATAATTACTCTGTTTTTCCCATAACATCAAGCGGATTTACACTTGCACCGTCAAGCCTTGTTTCAAAATGAAGATGACTTTCGGCAGAACCCTCACAAGGAACCTTGCCAAGGGTACCGATTGTTGCGCCGATCATAACGGGATCACCCTTGGATACATTAACCACATCAAGGCCGCCGTACCTTGCAACAAGCTTGCCGCCGTGATCTATTTCAACAACCATACCAAGCATATTATCCTTATAAACATTAAGAACGATTCCGTCATTGATTGCAAACACGGATGTTCCTGCTTCTCCCTTGAAATCAACAGCAGTATGGCTTCTGTAATCCCCCATTGTCTGATTATAAACAAGTTCTTCCGTATAGCCGTTCAAAACAGCCTCGGTAATCGGATATTTATAAAAGCTTTTGTATGGAGTATTTGTATCAAGAAGAGCCATTGACGTGCTTTCCGGAGCAGTTTCCTTTTCTGTTTCCGGCTCCGTTTCTTCCTCTGTTGTATCCTCTACGGTAACACTTCTCTGAACCGGCTCTGTGGTTTCCTCTATCGTTGTTTGCTCATTTACAGGATCGTTGTTTGAAGAGCTTGTTGTAAAATAAACAATAAGCCCAAGAGCGATTATCGAAATACATATAACGGAAAACAACGCTCTTAAATTTTTGTTTCCCTTTTTAGAATTAGAATTTGCAGACATACAAAACACCTCAAGAACATTATGCCCCGAGGTGTTTTGTATTATTCAGCAGAAGATGAATTATTTGTATTTTCCAAAAAAACGCTGTTCATTATTGCAAGCGACTGCTGAACGGTTTCAAGCGGAGATTCATAATCAAGCTTAACGGCAATATATGCTTTTTTTGCAGCCGAAAGAAGAACTCTGCCCTTCATTTCCTTATTTAAGGCAACAACATATTTAACATCCGGCTCATTCATATAAAGCAGAACGGAGCCGTTTCTCTGTGTTATTTCATAAACACCGATCCGGGAGGCTATATTCCTCAGAAGTGCAATTTCAACAAGCCCGCAGATTGCTTCGGGAGGAGCGCCGAATCTGTCGCCAAGCTCATCATAAACATCATTGGCATCTGCATCGGAACGGATTGCAGCTATGCGCTTATACATAGAAAGTCTCTGCGGTGTTGATGCGATATAATCCTCCGGAATGTGCGCTTCAATCGGAAGATCAATAAGGCATTCCTGCTCTTGAGTTTCTTCAGAACGCTCACCCTTTTCCTCTGCTACCGCCTCGCTGAGCAGCTTTAAGTACATATCGTAGCCTACCGCTTCCATATGGCCATGCTGCCTGTTTCCTAAAATGGAGCCTGCACCTCGGATTTCAAGATCCCGCATAGCTATTTTAAAGCCCGAGCCGAATTCTGTATATTCCCTTATCGCTTCAAGCCTTTTCGTTGCAACATCCGTTAATTCCTTGCCTCTGGAAAAAGTAAAATAAGCAAAGGCACGGCGTGAGCTTCTGCCGACACGTCCTCTTATCTGATGAAGCTGGGCAAGCCCCATTCTGTCTGCATTTTCGATAATAAGGGTATTCACATTCGCCACATCAATACCCGTTTCAATAATCGTTGTACAAACCAGAATATCAATTTCTCCGTTTAACAGCTGATTCCAAACATCGGAAAGTTCCTCTTCCGTCATTCTGCCGTGTGCAATGCCAACCTTAGCGTCAGGGATTTCCTTTTTAATTTTAACGGCGGTATGCTCGATTGTATCTATATTATTATGAAGATAATAACACTGACCGCCTCTGGAAAGCTCCCGTTCCATAGCTTCAATCAGAACACCGAAATCATATTCAACAACATAGGTCTGAACAGGATGCCTGTCGCCGGGTGCTTCTTCAAGCAGACTCATATCCCTTATTCCGCTCATTGCCATATTCAGCGTACGCGGAATCGGCGTTGCGGAAAGGGTTAAAACATCAACCCGTGGGAATTTTTCCTTTAGTTTTTCTTTTTGGGCAACACCGAAGCGCTGTTCCTCATCTACAATAAGAAGCCCTAAATCCCGGAACTTAATGTCCTTGCTTATAATTCTGTGGGTACCGATCAGCAGATCTACCTTTCCCTCTTCAAGTTCCTTCATAATTTCCTTTTGCTTTTTCGCAGATACAAAGCGGGAAATCATTTCTATCTTTACAGGGTATGCCTCCATTCTGCTTTTAGCAGTATTGAAATGCTGCATAGCAAGAACCGTTGTAGGCACAAGAACGGCACACTGCTTACCCTCTGAAATACACTTAAAGGCAGCACGCAGTGCAACCTCGGTTTTGCCAAAGCCGACATCGCCGCAAAGCAGCCTATCCATAGGCGCCGAACGTTCCATATCACCCTTTATTTCAGAAGCACTGCGAAGCTGATCGTCCGTTTCATCATAAGCAAAGCGAAGTTCAAAATCACGCTGTAAATCCGTATCCTCGGAAAAGGCATAGCCCTTTGTGCTCATTCGCTTTGCATACAGCGCAATAAGCTCCTTTGCCATATCCTTAACAGAAGAGCGTACTCTTGCTTTCGCTTTCTTCCATTCGCTGCCGCCAAGACGGTTTATTTTTACCTTGCTGTCTTCCTTAGGACCGATATACTTGGAAACCAAATCAAGCTGTGTAACCGGAACATATAAGGTGTCGCCCTTTGCATAGGAAATCTTTATATAATCCTTTTTAACCTTATTGAGTTCAAGAGCATGAATACCCTCAAACACACCTATACCGTGAACATTATGAACAATATAGTCACCAACGGAAAGCTCATCAAGAGAATGAATTGCATTTTTGGAATTAACACTTTTGCTTTTCTTTTTCTTCTGAACCGCCTTTGTGTGGGTGATCAGTGCAAAGGTTAAATCGGATATCTGAAAGCCTGCATTCAGTGATCCCGAAACAACGGAAACAGCGCCCTTTGGGAATTCCGCAGGCAATTTTTCAAAATAAACAGCATCAAAGCCCGCCTCATTCAAATCATACTGAAGTGCTTTGCAGGCTCTTGATGTGCCTGCCATAATGCATATCGTATACTTTTTATCGTAAAGCGGTTTTATATCCTCACTAAGCTGTTCCATAGTTCCGTTCCACGCATTAAAGCTCTGAACAGTGAAAGAGGACAAATGGGAAACAGGTGTATCAAACGAGCCCCTCGGAAGCGAATCAAGATAAACAGCGCCCGAATTTAAATAAATTTCCTTCAGTTCATCGAAAGCAACGGTAAAGTTTTCAATTCCCCTGCAGAGAGTGCCGTTTTCCAGATGCCATTTTATCTGCTCTGCCATAAGCTTACTCTGATTATTTGTTTTCTCTTTAACCTTTGCACTTTCGCAAACAAAAAGAATACCGTCAAGATAATCAAAAATGCCGTTGCTGTTATAAGCAAGCGGAAGATATTTATCGTTGCACGGAAGAGAACCGCCGCTATTCAATCGTTCTGCATCTGCATAAAGATTCTCCCGTGCTTTAATTGCTTTTCCTTTTAAGCTTCCTGCAAGCTCTTCAATACATTTTGCAAATTTTTTGTTTGACTTAAAAAGCACCTCGTTAGCCGGAATAATATCAATTTTATCAAGGCTTCCCGTTCTTCTCTGCGTTGCAATATCAAAAGAGGCTATTCCGTCAATTATATCTCCCCAAAGCTCTATTCGGGCAGGCTCAGAAGCACCGGGAGGAAAAACATCTATAATTCCGCCTCTTATCGCAAACTGTGAAGTACCGTCTACCTGATCATATCTGCTGTAGCCGGCGGCAACAAGCTTTTCGGCAAGCTCATCCACATCAACCGTATCGCCGTCCTTAATTTCAAGAGAAAGCGATTTCAGATTTTCAGGCGGCATTGTTTTCTGGCAGGCGGCATTTGCAGAGCATACAACAGCACTGTATTCTCCCTTTGCCATTTTAGAAAGCACACCAAGACGGATATGTTCAAATTCATGAGAAACGCCTGCAACCTGCTGAAAGGTAAACTCACGTGAAGGATAAAAAAGCACACCCTTCTGAAGTGAGCCAAGATTTTCGCTCATTCTTACCGCCGATGCTTCATCGGGCATTATAATCAGCGCCTTATTCTTTTTTAATTCCATAAGCGAATGAATGAAATGCGCCTTGACCGAGTCAGACACACCTGTTGCCCCGACAGGCATACCACCGGGGTTTATGCTTTTGCCGAGGCTTAAAAATTCATTGCTCTTTTCAAAAATTTTTGAATAGCAAGACATATATATTTTTTCCTTTTTTAATAAGAATAATCTTTGAATATTTATGAATTAAACAAATTCATTGCTTTATCTGTTTCTCCGTTTACCAAAAACGGAACAGCCTTCGCCGCATTTTCAAGAGCGGATTTCAAATCGCCCTCAAGCTCCTTCGGAAATCTGCCGAGAACCCAATCAACCAGGTCATAATCAGCACTTGGCTTTTTGCCGACACCAACCTTAATTCTTGAAAAGTTTTCGGAGCCAAGGTGCGCAATAATACTTTTTAAACCATTATGTCCGCCTGCCGAGCCCTTTCTTCTGATTCTGATTTTTCCTACATCAAGGGAAATATCATCAGAAATAACAATAATATTTTCAACAGGAACTTTATAAAACTTTGCCGCCTCGCCGATTGCCTCGCCGGAATTGTTCATAAAGGTTTGGGGCTTCATCAGAAGGCATTTTTTATCATTTATCCGAACATCGCCGACAAGCGAATGAAATTTCAGCTTTTTAATATTAACATTTTCATTTATGGCAAACAAATCTAACGCAAGAAAGCCTGCATTATGCCTTGTCATTTCATATTTCGCTCCGGGGTTTCCAAGACCTGCAATAATGAAATCATAGCCGCTGTTATTAAACTGCTTCTTTTTATTCAGAAACATCTTCCATTTCCTCTTTATTATTTACCGTAATTTTAATTTTGTCTGCTCTTTTGCCGTCTGTTGAAACAACAAGCACATCAAGATTATCAAACGAGAAACTGTCGTTTATCTCGGGGATTTTATCCGTTTTCAGCATAACCCAGCCGTTGACCGTTGAAACCTCATTTTCTTCTGCCGCCACATTGAAATATTCAAAGAAATCCTCAAGAGAGGACGAACCGTCTACTATATATTCATGATCGGAAATCTTTTCAATATCAACAGAAACCTCGTCATGCTCATCCCAGATTTCGCCTACAAGCTCTTCAAGAATATCCTCAAGCGTAACAATTCCCTCTGTTCCCCCGAACTCATCCACAACAACTGCAAGGTGGGTTTTATTTTTCTGAAGAATTCTTAAAAGCTTTGAAATTTTTGTATCCGGAGAAACAGTAGGAACAGGCTTCAGAATCGTTCTGAGAGATTTTAAATTTCTGTCCCTTGCCGCTTCAAAATCACGATGATGAATAAGACCGACAATATGATCTATATCATCAATATAAACAGGAAGCCGGCTGAAATTATTTTCTTTGAACACCTTTGATATTTCGGAAAAGGAGGCATATTTATCTATTGCAGCAACATCAACACGCGGCGTTAAAATATCAGAAACATCAATATCATCAAACTCTATTGAGGAACGGATAAGCTTTGATTCGTTTTCATCAATTTCGCCGCCCGAATGTGCTTCGTTAACATAGGATTTAAGTTCTTCTTCCGTTACGGTTGACACCTTGTTGATGCGAAAAATTTTTGCCATAAGCTTAGACCATGCTCTGAAAAACAGATTAAGCGGACTGAAAACAATAATAAAAAACTTAACTGCCGGTGCAACCAGAACAGCATACCATTCCGCCTTTTCCTTTGCAATCTGCTTTGGAGTAACCTCGCCGAAAATAAGAACAATAATGGTCATTACAACTGTTGAAAGCGTTGTGCCGAGCTGCTGTCCGAAAAAGCCGGTAAAAACAAGCGTAGCAATAGATGTACATGCGATGTTAACAAGGTTGTTTCCAATCAGGATTGACGAAAGCACTACATCATAATCATCAGAAAGCGCAAGTGCCCTTTCAATCGCTTTTTTGCGCTTTGAGGTTGAAGCCATCGCCTTAAGCTTTACTTTATTAAGCGATGAAAATGCTGTTTCGGCAGATGAAAAAAATCCGCTTAAAGCAACAAGAACAACCATAACAATAATTAACGGAACCGAATCGCCGTTCATAAAAATAAACTCCTTTAAAACTTTATAGAATAATGCTTTAGGGGCATACCACTATGTGATATGCCCTTACTTTTTTGCTTTTTAAGATGAATTCGATTAATCCCCTGTTTTTTCAAATTCGGAAAACTCTCTTTCTTCATCCGGTTTTTCATAATTATACATATTTTCGTCTTTAACGTGCTTTGCAATATATTCATCACGGTCAAAGAGCTCATCTGCCTTAATCTTCCAAGCCTTGGCAGCAGCAACGGTTTTATCAAACAAGGCATTTGCACTTTCAGGATTATTCATTTCTGTTGAATAAGCGCCTGTATCACTTACCATTTTGCTGATTGCGCCCGGATTATCAAGCACAGGACATGGACGAAGCATATTATTATTGAAAGGCTGATTGCGCTTATAAGCCATAAAAATAGGACTTTGAAGTGCATCAAGCACAGAGCATTCCTTGATATTTACATTTGAATAATGAACAAATGCGCAAGGCTCACAATCTCCGTTTGAATTAATATGAAAATAATGGCGGCCGCCTGCGATACAGCCCTGTACATATTCGCCGTCATTCCAGAAATCAAGAGCGAATATCGGCTTTGTATGTCTCCATTCATGCATTTTCTTATACATTAATGCTCGCTGATCGGGGGATACCATAAGATCGGTAACCGCACCGTTTCCTGTTGGCATATATGTAAAGAACCATGCGAATTTAACGCCCTTTTCAATCAGCCAATCCATATATTCATCAGATGCAAGCAGCTCTGTATTCTTGCTTGTATAGCAAAGCGATGCACCAAACGGAATATGGCGATCATGAAGTCGCTTCATAGCAGCAGTACATTTTTCAAATGTTCCTTCACCGCGGCGGAAATCATTTTCCTCCTCATATCCTTCAATTGAAAAGGCTGGAAGGAAGTTTCCGACCTCTCCGATTTCATCGGCAAAGCTGTCATCAATAAGTGTGCCGTTTGTAAAGCTCATAAAGATACAATCCGGATTTTCACGGCAAAGACGCATTAAATCTGCTCTTCTTATTGTAGGCTCACCGCCTGTATAAAGATACATATATGTACCAAGTTCTTTGCCCTGCTTTATAATTCTTGCCAAATCATCGTAGGAAAGCTGGCTTGAATGGCCATACTCGGCAGCCCAGCAGCCCTTGCACTTCAGATTGCAGGCAGCAGTTGGGTCCATAAGGATTGCCCACGGAACATTGCAGCCATACTTTTCTATGCTTTCCATTCTTACGGAATAGCTGTTAATGGCAACATTCATCATAGGAGGAATAAGCTTGTTCAACACATGAATATCTGTATCACATGCAAGGCTTTTTGCAAAACGCATCCAGTTATTATCCGGATCATCAAGCACCTTATGAAGACCTGCATATGTACTTCTGTTTACTTTTTTTACATCTGCCTTTTCAAGAAGAGAAAGAATTTTAGGAGCATTCTTATTAAAATCCTTTCTTGCATATTTTACAGCCTGTTTAACAGCTATTGTCATTGCGGTTTCTTTAAGCGATTTCATAATTTTATTCCCTCTTAATCCATAAAAAATCAACAATAGTTGAGAGTTTGTTAATTGATTAGTTTAAACAAATATAATACTAAGTATTGAAAAAGTCAAGCAAAAAACAATTTTCTTACATTTTCTTTATAATTGTATCAGACAAATATTAGGCAATAAAGCGGATACCTTATTGCCTAATAACAGTTTCATTAAAATCTTATCTGGAATTTCAAACGATAGGTTCTGTCTGTTTTATTGATATATTTTTCATTTGTATTCGCACCCCAGCTGTCATAGCCGCCTACACCCTGCTGACGGGCAATTGCACGAACAATTGTTTTGCTGCTTTCCGGCAGTTCTTTTTTATGCCATGCATTTTCCAGTTCAAGAGGAAGATAATGGCTTGCATTAAATTCCATAACAGGTTCTGCAACAAGCGTAAATGCTTTCTTTCTGCCTACAAGCGTTGCATATCTGATACCTGTTCTGTTTCCGCATTCCTGCGGTTTAAGATAATCGGTATACATATCTGTAACCGTTGTATTATAAACGCCTATCTTTGTTCCGTTTCTGCGGTCAATATAATTCTCATAAGGTCCTTCGCCAAGATAAGTTACACCCTCGAAATCACCGGGAAGTTCAAAAAGCATGGATACCTCCGGAATATCCGGAAGTGAAGGATCCGGCATAAACTGCAGATCAACGCCGATGCCCTTTGAGGTAATTGTATAAACAAGCTTTGCCCTGGATTCGGGATCGGTGCATACAACAGCACTGCAGTTGATAATAACCCTTTTGCCGCCGTCTGTAACCTTATAATCATCAATGCTGAATTTCGTATTGTTATAAATACCCGGTGTATTGCCTGCATCTCTCCAGCAGCCAAGTCTGCTGCCTGCACGGTTTCCTCTGTCATTATCTGTCAACGCTCTCCAGAAATTAAGACGAACAGGCGCTGCAAGGATATCCTCGCCGCCAACCTTAATGGAATAAAGCTGATTGCGTTCTCTTCTTTCAAACCGGATATTCAGATCCTCCGAACGGATACGAAGAGAACCGTAGCTGTCGGCAACAACAAGCTCTTCGCCGGTTTCTAATTCATCATATGTGTTTTCGAATTCATTAATTACAAACTGCTCTTCGGCAACAACATGGCCTTCTTCAGCCCATGCACAGTCCTCTGTTGTTCTGAGCTCTAGATTAAGATAGCTTTCCGTGCTGGAAATTCTGGTTAATTCAAGGTCTACAGCCTTGGACTGACCCGGCTCCAAATCAATTTCAACACTTCCCTCACGGAAAACGCCCTTATCGGAGCACTGACACCAATAAAGCTCAAACTGATTCAGATTTGTAAACATAAACTTATTTTTAATTTCAAGAATGCCCTTTTCCGCATCAATTGCCCTGAAATCAACACTCTGATAAAGCTTTTTGATTTCATAAAGCTTCGGCGTAGGCTTTCTGTCACCAAACAAAAGCCCGTTGCCGCAGAAATGACCGTCATTCGGGTTATCGCCGAAATCCCCGCCGTAAGCAAGATATTCTATGCCGTTTTCATCTGTTGTTTTAATGCTCTGATCAACCCAATCCCAGACAAAGCCGCCCTGCAGACAGGGATACTTATCCCAAAGCTCGGTATATTCATCCGTACAGCCGCAGGAATTGCCCATAGCATGGGTGTATTCACAAAGGATATAAGGTCTTTTGTCTTTTCCCGATAAAGCATATTCCTCGCACTCCTCCGGACGGGCGTACATGTGCGACTGAACATCGGACAGCTTCTTTTCATTCGGATCATTCCTGCATTCAAAATGGATAAAGCGGCTTTCATCCGCATCCTTAATCCATTTATACATCTTCTTCGGAATATCACCGCCTAGGCTTTCGTTGCCAAGGCTCCAGCAAACAACACTGGTATGATTCTTATCTCTGTTGTAAAGTGCCTTGATTCTGTCCATACAGGCCTTTTCCCATTCAGGTCTGGAACCCGGAAGCTGCGGGCAGCCGATAATTTTGGAGCGATTGGTTCCGTGGGTTTCCATATTGTTTTCATCAATAACATAAAGCCCGTATTCATCGCAAAGCTCAAGCCAGCGGGGACAGTTCGGATAATGTGAGGTACGAACAGCATTAATATTGTTTCTCTTCATCTGAAGAATATCGGAAATCATAACCTCTTCCGAGATATACCTTCCCTTTTCGCAGTCAAATTCATGACGGTTTGTTCCCTTAAAAACAACTCTTTTACCGTTAATATTGATAATACCGTTCTTAATTTCCACTTTTCTGAAGCCGAACCTTGTGCTTACATATTCTGTAGGAGTTCCGTTATGCTTAAGCGTAAGAACAAGAGTATAAAGATAAGGATTTTCAGCGCTCCACATAGCCGCATCGGTTACAATAGCCTTAAGGCTTGTTATATTGTCCTCTTCTGCATACTGGCTGTCAAGGGCAACCATATTACCCTTGGCATCTATAATATTAAGATCAAGCGAAAGAGCCTCATACGTTCCGTTTGTTTTAACAAGAACATCAAAATATCCATCCTTAAAGGTTTCATTCGGCTCTGCTTTAATAATAAAATCACGGATATATTCCTTTTCGGTTGTGTAGATATAAACATCACGGAAAATACCTGCCATTCTCCACATATCCTGGCATTCAAGCCATGAGCCTGTGCACCAGCGGTAAACCTCAACACCGATAAGATTTGAGCCTTCAACAAGATATCTTGTAATATCAAATTCGCTTCTGTTGAAAGAGGATTCGCTGTATCCCACTCTTTCTCCGTTAACATAAAGATAGAATGCCGATTCAACACCCTCAAAGCAGATAACTACCCTTTTCTCAAGCAATGCCCTGCTGATTTGGATTCTTTTAAGATAGCAGCCGACAGGATTATGCTTTGTAGGAGCATTTGGAGGGCAGATATCCTCGCTTCCCTCCCACGGATAGCGGACATTGCAGTATTGATTCTGATCATAACCCTGCATCGTCCACGAGCCGGGAACCTGTATACTGTCCCAATTATGAGAATCATAATGTGTCTGTGCAAAATCAGTTGGCTTATAAGCATAATTTTTATAAAGCTTAAATCTCCATTTGCCGTTTAAAAGCTTGCAGCGTGAGGAATCATATCTGTTGCAGGCCTTTGCCTCTTCAAAATCATCATAAGGCATAAAGGTTGAATGATAGGGAAGTTTGTTAACACCGACAATCTCCGGATTGGTCTGCCATTCGGAATAACCGTCAATAAATTTTCTTTCCATAATTACTCTCCGTATTGTTTTATAATAAAATTTCAGATTGTATAATAATGCGCAAAAACTTTAACGTCTGTGATAAATTCCTTCATGGAAGCCATCCTGACGGATACAAACCAATACAGACTGAAAAAGTATTGCTATATCCATTTTAATGCTCCAGTTATCACAATATAACTTATCAAGCTTCATTTTTTTCATAAGAGAAATATTATCACGCCCTTTAATCTGCGCAAGCCCCGTTAATCCCGGTCTGAAACGATAAACATTATATTCAAGCCGCATTCTGTGAGCTCTTATCTCACTTGAAATAAGAGGGCGCGGACCAACAAAGCTCATATCCCCTTTCAGAATATTCCAAAGCTGAGGAAGCTCATCCAGGCTTGTTTTGCGAAGAATTTTTCCAAGCTTTGTAATATACTGCTCCGGATTTTCAAGATCGCCCGTTGCACAGTTGGGGGTATTATTTTTCATTGTTTGGAATTTATAAATTTTAAAGGGCTTTCCTCTTCTTCCTCTTCGTTCATGACTGAAGAATATCTTAGTATCCGGTGTTAATAAATTAACAAAACAAATAATAAGAAATAACGGAGAAAGAATTATAAGTGCCGTAAAAGAAGCAACGATATCAAAAAGTCTTTTAAATTTTATAGGTGTAAACCATTTCTTAAAAAATGCCTTCATATCTATACACTAATGCAAAAATTTTTTTGCAAAGCCCGCTGCGGCTTCTCCTTAAAAATCAATTCTATTCATAAGATACCCCTTTTCAGGGCATCTTCACACATAAAAACACTTTTTCACCAAAAAGTCAATACAAAATTTAACGAAATTTATCAATATATCAATATATAGAGATAATTTTGATAATTATACCATATATGTATGAAATATGCAATTTATTTTATTTATTTTTTACATAACTTATATTGAAAAAATTATAATTAAGATATATAATATTTTT
>DESD01000068.1 GCA_002361935.1 Ruminococcaceae bacterium UBA3323
TGGTTGCCTTTGCTACATACAAACAGCAAAGGAGTACCGAACGGTACTCCTTTTAAAATTATTACTGTTTGTTTTTCTTTTTTCCGATTACGATAAGCACTGATGCAGCGGTAATCAAAAGAACCGCCCCGGAAACACCGGCAATTATATAAACCGCATTGGATGTTTTTTTTATTTGCTCAGCATTTGCCGAAACAGTGGATTCACTTTCCAAAACACCTGTTGCTTCTTCCAAACTGTTCGCAAAATGAAATTTGCCTTTTGTAAGCATTTCATTGTATTTACCGATTTTTATTTGCTTCCAATCATCTGCACTGCCTGCATAATAAATCTCTATATTGGCATCCTCATCGGCAGACAGCGTACCGAAGCAATTTTCTTCAATAATTTTAACAGACTTGGGAATTGTAATGCTTTCCGGAGTATCATATTGAAAATTACCATGGCAAAGCTTAGTAACGCCTTCATTGATAACTACATTTTTAAAACTGACAAACCGCATATAATCATCGGAATACGGATTACCTGCGGTAAAAAGCAATCTGCTTAATTGCCAGTTTTCCTCGTTCGTCTTTAATTCTCCGCTGCCATTAACAACCAATTCCTCTGTAATGTAATTATAAGTGCAGCTGATATTTTCAGACAGCTTTTCCGTTTTGATTTCATTGCCTTTTCCCGAAAAACCTGTTGCAGATTTTTCTACGGGAGCAGAATATTGAATATTCATTTTTGAAAATGCTTTATCATCACTGCCGATTACTTTATGCCAATCCTCTTTTGTGCCGCCGTAATGAATTGCTTTTAACAATTCACAAGCTTTAAAAGAGCCGCTTATTTTCTTTATTGATTTTGGCAGGGTAATCTCCGATATTCTGATGTTTTCATCATATGAAGAAAAAACGATACCCAAATCAAAAACAGTTATGCCGTCTTTAATAATAAGCTTTTTTATTTCTTCAGTTTTTACAGACTGAGAATACAAATCTTCCGAAAGCACTCGTCCCGTCCATATCATACCATAGCCGTCAATCGTTAATTCGCCGCTGTTTTTATCAAAAGAGTATGCAGCGTTATCAGTAATCTTACCTGAAATAATTTTACTGTCTGATGCAGACACCATTGAGTATGACAATAATACGAACGATAAGAATGCAGTTAATGAAAGAAGAACCGATAGTAGTTTTTTCATGAAAATCCCCTTATTTATTTTTCTTTCTTTTGATTACAATAAGCACAAACACAACAGCAATCAAAAGAACCGCAACTGAAGCACCGGCAATTATATAAACTGTATATGGTGATTTTTCCATTGTATTGCCTGCCGCAGCATTTTCCTCGGCAAAATGAAGATTGCCGTTTATCAGCTCATCATTCATATCCCCGATTTCTATTTTATTCCAATCAGTTTCACTACCTGCATAATATACATCCATTTTTTTATTTTCGGATTCCCGATAATTATCAATTGCTTCTTGATACAATTCATTATCATCTAAATTGCCAAAGCAGTTTGATTCAATCTTTGTTACAGATTTCGGAATCGAAACACTGTTGTAAACATCGGTAAAGTTATTTTTACAAAGCTTTGTTATACCATTTTCAATTACAACATCCCTTACACGTGGTATATTACAGTTATTATCATCAGAACCCCGATAAAACAATCCGTATACAGAATAGTCAAGATCATATACAGTTTCCGATATAAACAGCGGACCTTTTCCGCTTACAACTAATTTTTCCGTAATGTAGTCAAGCTTGCAGGATATTTTTTTATCCGGCAGAATTTTAACTGTTTCAATTTCATCTCCTGCATTGTCTGCCAGGCTTTTGTCTGATTCAGGTACATCAACGGAATAATGGAATTCTAACTTTGAAAATAATTCATCCTGATTATCACGGAAAATTATTTTATCCCAATCTTCCTTAGTCCCGGCATAATTGATTATTTTTAAGGAAGGACATCTGCTGAAATCGCCTTGAATCTTTTTTATGGATTTAGGCAAAGTCATTTCCGTAAGATTTATCCAATCATCAGATTCATATGCACCCATAAGTACATAGGAATCTAAAATGGTTATACCGTCTTTTACTAACAGCTTTTTTACAGAATCCGGCTCAATACCTGCCTCCCGCAAGTTTGTTGCAATGCAGGGCCACATTCTGCCATAGCCCTGAAAAATTACTTCGCCGCTTTCTTTATCAAAAGACTCTGTTACAGTCATCTCTTTTACTGACGAGGCAAACAGGGTTGTATTTGCAGATAATGTTACAGTTAAAAGCATAAAAGTAAAAAACATAATTCTCAGTAAATTCTTCATAATACACCTTTCTGATTAAAGCAAAGTATTTGTTGAATTAATTTTCCAATCGTTACCATCCAAATATAAACCGATATAATCTAATTGCGCTGCTTTCGTATTCACAAGAAATTATTTAACAAAACTTCTCTCTAAGCTTAACAATATACTGTTTTGTTTCAAAAGTCAACACATAATTCAGCATAAGAAAAACGCTATGGAAATCCATAGCGTTTTGTTTGAATATATTACTCTTCTTCTGTTGCTGTATCATCAGCAAGAGCTTCAATTGTTTCTTCAGGCTTTTTGATAAGCTCTTTCATGGAAAGGCTTACACGCTTTTTATCGAAATCAACATCCGTAATTCTTACCTTAACGGTATCGCCTACATTCAGAACATCAGCAGGTGTTTTAATTCTATCCCAGCTGATCTGGCTGATATGGATAAGACCGTCAATACCTGGGATTACATTTGCAAAAGCACCAAATGCTGCAAGACCAACAATTTTAGCCTCAACATCAGAGCCTACAGGATAATCTCTTTTAAGAATCTCCCACGGATTATCTTCAATTTTCTTGAAGCCAAGAGAAATCTTTTTATTTTCAGCATCTAAAGCCTTAACGGTAACCTCTACCTGATCGCCTACTTTAACAACTTCAGACGGATGCTTAATACGAGTCCATGAAAGCTCGCTGATATGAATCATTCCGTCTACACCGCCGATATCTACAAAAGCGCCATAGCTTGTAAGGGATTTAACAGTTCCTGTTAATACCTGACCCTCTTCAAGCTTAGCCCATGCAGCCTCTTCGGCAGCCCTTTTCTCTTCGGCAACAACAGCTTTAATTGAGCCTACTGCTCTTCTTCTTGCGTTGTTAACATCAATAATCTTGAAGCGGACTGTTGCGCCCTTAAGAACATCAAGCTCCTGATTACGCGGAACACCTGTTAATGAAGCAGGCACGAATACACGGGTGCCTTTAACGGTTACAAGAACACCGCCGCGGATAACTGCTGTTACAGGGCCTTCAAGAATTTCATCTGCTTCGCTTGCTGCAACGATTTCATCCCAGCCTTTGAATGCATCTGTTAACTTTTTGGAAAGCTTCAGCACGCCATCCTGATCATCTGTTTTCATAATGATAAGATCGAGCTCATCGCCCACAGAAACAACATCTTCGCATTTATCAAATGGTTCTGCCGAAAGGTCTTCTGCGGCAATAACGCCTGTCTGCTTTCTTCCGGGAACATCAACAAACACCTCTGTTGGGGTAATGTTTACAACGATTCCCTTTACTACCTTGCTTGTGTCATCGTCACTGAATGATTCTTCGAGCATTTCTGCGAAGGTTGCCTCTCCATCAGCAGATGGATCGACAGCAGCCTTTTCGGCATTATCAGCGATTTCTGCTGTCTCAGCAACTGTTTCAGCTGCTTCAACTTCCTTTTCTTTAATTTCTTCGGACATGGATTTGAGTACCTCCTTGATAATTACCGAGGGTGTCGAGGCCCCGGCAGTAACTCCAATTACTTTGTAACTTGATAAATCTATGCCCGAAAGTTCACTTGCTGTTTCTATTAAAAAAGTTGGTGTATTTTCTGAACATACATCTCTAAGCTTGCATGTATTGGATGAATGGCGACCTCCGATAACAATTACAGCATCACATTCCTTTGATAAAGAACGTGCTTCCTCCTGTCTATCGGACGTTGCACTGCATATTGTATCAAATATTTCACAATTTGTATATACCTTTTTTAATTTTTTTTTACATTTTTTCCATTCTTCAAGGCTGAAAGTGGTTTGAGAAACGCAAATTATATCATTATCGGCAGAAAATTCTTCCGAATCAAGGATATTCTGCAGTTCTGTTTCATTCTTAAATACAAAGCTTTCGCCTTTGCAGAATGAGCGGATACCCTTAACCTCGGGATGATTGACGTCGCCGGCAATCAAAGTTATTGTACCGTTCTTCTGCTTTTCAACAATTCTGTGAATTTTTAAAACAAACGGGCAAGTGGCATTAACATACGATATATTTCTGTTTTCAATATCATTAATAACAGATTTTTCCACTCCATGCGTACGAACAACAATTTTGTAGTCTTCTTCACATTCATCGGGGCAATTTATCATTTTAACACCCCTTGCCGATAAATCATCAACAAGCTGCTGATTATGAATGATAGGCCCCAAGGTGCAAACCTTTTCTCCGTTTTGAACAAGCTCATAAACAAGATTTACTGCACGGTCAACGCCAAAACAGAATCCTGCCGTTTCAGCGAGCTTAATCTGCATTTTTTTCTGCCTCCCATAAAGCAAGAATATTATCCATTACCATATTTGCAGCATGCTTGATATCACTTGGGGCAACCTCTTCCTTATCAAGCCCCATATCGGAAAGACTTAAAAGCCTGCCGTAGGAAATCGTTACCTGTTTGCCTGCTTTTATTGCGCCGTTGCAGCAAACGGCAACGGGAAGAACCGATGCATTTGTTGCCTTTGCAATTACGGCAACGCCTGATTTTGCTTTCTGAGGAACGCCGTCCTTATCCTTAATTCGTTTTCCCTCCGGGCAGATAGCCATAACATGACCCTCTTCAATAATTTTTTCACCGTATTCTATTGCAGAGGTATCGCCTTTTCCTCTTTTAACGGGAAAGCCGTAAAGATGCCTGATTACCCAGCCGACCACAGGATTTTTAAAAAGCTCTATCTTCGCCATAAAGTGAAGCGGCGGAACATTTTTCGGAATTGAAACAAAAACAGGGTCAAACGCACTTGTATGATTCACTGCAACTATGTATTTCTGATTGGGATCTGACGGCACATTTTCAAGCCCCTTGAATTTCAGCTTATACATTTTCTTAAAAATCGGGCCGAAAACATTTTTTACGAAGCCGTAAAACTTATAATGCTTAACAACGGAATAATCAAAATCTTTCATTACTTTTCTCCTTTAATTATATCAACAATCATTTTAATGCTTTCATCCAGTGTGTTGCCTGTTGTATCCGCCATAACGGAATCCTCGCACGGCTTCATCGGTGCAATTTCACGATGACTGTCCTGATAATCTCTTTGATTGACATCGGCCAGCACCTCTTCATAGGTAACACTTTCGCCCTTTTCAACAAGCTCTTTATACCGTCTTTCCGCTCTGCATTCGGGAGAAGCAAACAGGAATATTTTCACATCGGCATCAGGAAGAACAACAGAACCGATATCTCTTCCATCCATAATGACGTTATTGTTTTTTGCTATATTCCTCTGCAAATCAAGAAGAAAAGCTCTGACGGCAGGAACACTTGAAACCCTTGAAGCACCCATAGAAATTTCAGGAGTACGGATGAGAGAAGATACATCCTCACCATTTAATATAACACACTGTGCTCCGTTTTCATCAAAATCAAGGCTTACATCGGTATTCTTAAGCATTTCAACAAGCTTATTCTCATCATCTAAAGCATCATTTCTTACTGCATTAAGCGCAATTGCTCTGTACAAAGCCCCTGTATCCACATAAATGAAGCCAAGCTGTTTAGCTGCTGCCTTTGCTATTGTGCTTTTTCCTGCGCCTGCAGGACCATCTATTGCAACGTTTATCATAGTTTTTTCTCCTTTTTTACATACTTTGACCGCAGAGCACACCTGTTGAAAACGCAATCTGCAGATTGAAGCCGCCGGTATAGGCATCAACATCCATAACCTCGCCTGCAAAATAAAGATTCTCAACAATTTTAGACTGCATGGTTTTTGGGTTTATTTCTTTAACATTAACACCGCCGCCTGTTACGATTGCAGCATCAATATCATATAAATCAGTTATATCAACTTTAAATTCCTTAATAAGCCTTACAAGATTCAATCTTTCCTGTCTGCTGATTTCGTTTACCTTTTTAGACGGTGCAATACCGCTTAAGGATACTATAACAGGAATCAGCTTTTTCGGCAGCAATTCGGAAAGCGAATTTATAAAATCTTTATTACTGCACTTAGAAAAATCACGCAAAATCCTTTTATCAAGCGTTTCAAAATCAAGTGCAGGCTTTAAATCAATAATAATCTTATAGTTATTCCTGCCGACATCTCTTATATGACTGGAAGCCGAAAGAACAACGGGACCGCTTAAACCGAAATGTGTAAACAGCATTTCGCCGAAATCCGTATAAACAGCCTTATCATTTTTCATCAGCCTGATTGAAATATTTTTAAGGCTTAATCCCTGAAGCTTCGGGATAAAATGATTGCTGCAGACCAAAGGAACAAGGCAAGGGCGGATTTGTGTTATACTGTGCCCTGCCGATTTCGCAAGAGCATAGCCATCTCCGGTTGAGCCGGTTGAGGGATAGCTTTTTCCGCCTGTGCAGACTGCAACGGCATCACACGGCAGCCTTCCGCCGTTTTCAAGCACAACTGCACTGATTAAATGATTCTCAAATTCAAAGCCGACAGCTCTGTCCATTATAAATTCTGCACCGCATTGCTTTGCATGCTTAACAAGTGCATCCACAATATCAACTGCTTTATCGGAAACGGGAAAAACTCTGTTTCCGCGTTCAATTTTTGTTTCAACACCCATATCTGCTAAAAAAGCAATAGTATCATACGGCATAAAATTTGAAAATGCAGAATAAAGAAATCTTGGATTTGTAGGAACATTGGAAATCAGTTCTTCCAGATCAAAGCAAGCGTTGGTTACGTTGCATCTGCCCTTACCCGAAATTAGCACCTTTCTTGCAGGGCGGGGCATTTTTTCAACAACCGTTACCCGATTGCCCTTTTTTGCACTTTCGGCGGCGGCCATCAGACCCGATGCGCCTGCACCGATTATGATAATATTTTTCATTCAGTCCTCTTTTATTAATCAAACAATTGTATATTTAATTATAAATTAATCTTCAAGCTCTGTCAATTCTTCGGAAAGCTTCTCCCACTCCTCGTAAAGAGCATCTTTCCTTTTATTAACTGTATCAAGCTCCTCTGTTACCTTAAGCAGTTCCTCATAAGGCGGATTGGCGCAGATTTCTTCCTGTAAAAGCCCTGCCTTTTCTTCTGCATCTTCAATTTCATCCTCAAGCCTTGAAAGCCTTGTTTTCAGCTTACGGAGCATGCTTGCCCTTTCCTTTTTAAGCTTGTAATCATTTACCTTGACAGGCTTTTCTTTTTGTTCGGCTTCTGCCGAAACACTTCTTCTTTCGGCATAATCTTCATAATTGCCGATATAAGTATGAACACCGTTCGGTGTAAGCTCTATAATTGAGGTTGCAAGCTTATTGATAAAATATCTGTCGTGAGAAACAATCAGCATTGTGCCGCTGTAATGAAGCAGAGTGTTTTCAAGCTCTTCCCTTGAAAACGCATCAAGATGGTTTGTAGGCTCATCAAGAAGAAGAAAATTGAATTGCCCAAGCATAAGCTTTAAAAGTGCAATTCTTGCACGTTCGCCGCCGGAGCATTTTTCAAGCTTTTTATAAACCTCATCACCCTTGAACAGAAAGGCGGCAAGCGCATTTCTGAGCTTTGTTTCAGTCAGATAAGGAAAAGCAGACCATACCTCGTCCATTGCCGTTTTGCTTAAATCAAGCTTTGCCTGAACCTGATCAAAGTAGCCGGTATACAAATTGGCGCCGAATCCGAACTTTCCGTTTGTGGCAGGATAGTCCTGCATTAAAATCTTAAGAAGCGTTGTTTTGCCGCAGCCGTTATCTCCGAGAAGGAAAACTCTTTCTCCTTTTTTTATATGGAAAGACACATTTTCAAAAATCTTTTTATCCCCAAACGATTTGGCAAGCTCCATGACTTCAAGCACATCCTCGCCTGAAACACATTTCGGCGTAAAATCAAATCTGATTTTCTGCACCTTGGCATCGGGTACAACCATCTGCGCCTTTATTCTTTCGATAACCTTTTCCTTACTTTCGGCAGTTTTGATGTTCTTTTCCCTATTCCACTGCCGCTGCTGCGCAATGATTCCTTCCAGGCGTTCAATTTCTTTTAAATCCTGCTCATACTTTTCCTCAACAGCTTTCTGCTCTGCTTCCTTTTTTACAAGAAACTCGGAATAGTTGCCCTTATAGGAGCGAAGCTTACCATTTTCAATTTCAATCGTTCTGTTTGTAATTTTATCAAGAAAATATCTGTCATGAGAAATAACGATAAAAGCACCCGGAAACGAGGATAAAAAGCCCTCAAGCCATTCAACCGCACTGATATCAAGATGGTTTGTGGGCTCATCAAGAAGCAGCAAATCCGCCTTGGAAAGCAGAAGCTTTGCAAGAATAAGCTTTGATTTCTGACCGCCTGAAAGTTTTGCGGTTTCCATGGAAAAATCCTTTTCATCAAAGCCGAGCCCGATCAGGCTTGAACGGGTTAAGCTTTTATAGGTCAGCCCGCCGTTTTTCTGAAATACATCCGTTAAATAATCCTGCCTTGCGATAAGCGCATCGGTTGCTTGCTCGGTAAGCTTCAATGCAATATCATCAAGCTCCTTTTCCATTTCAATTAAATCATCAAAAACGGAAATAAGCTCATCATAGACGGTTTTATTATCAGAGCAGGTATGCTGCTCCATATATCCTACTTTTACATTCTTTCCTATAAAGCAAGCACCGCTGTCCGCAGCATAATCACCCTTAATCACTTTAAAAAGCGAGGTTTTGCCAACACCGTTTGCACCTACAAAACCAACCTTTTCCTTTTCATAAATATCAAATGAAACATCCGAAAACAGGGTTTGCTCTCCGAAAGACAATGTTAAATTCTGAACACTTACTACTGCCATAACTATACCTCTTTGTTCGATAAATGATATTTTACACTATAATTGCTTGAATGTGAAGAAAAATTTTGTTATAGTAGGTAATAAATCAATATATAAGAGGTTAAAATCATGGATATTTTAGAACTTAAACCTGTTTTTAAGGATTACATATGGGGCGGAACAAGGCTTCGTGATGATTTCGGTTTGGAATGCAACTTAGACCCGATTGCCGAAGGCTGGATGCTTGCCTGCCACAAGGACGGCAAAAACACCATTATTGGCGGAGAATTTGACGGAAAAACGCTTGAAGAAGTTATTGAAAATCAGGGAAAAATTAATTTTATCGGCACAAGAGCAGAGGCTTTTCCCTACTTTCCTGTTCTGATTAAGCTAATTGATGCTAAGGATAATCTTTCCATTCAGGTACACCCTGATAATGACTATGCACAAAAGGTAGAGCACGAATTCGGAAAAACAGAAATCTGGTATGTGCTGGATGCAGCTGAAGACGCAACACTGATTTATGGATTTAAAGAAAAAATTTCATCAGAGGAATTCAGAAAAGCAATTGAAGAAAACACGCTGATGGATGTGCTTAATGTTGTTAAGGTGAAGAAGGGCGACTTATTCTTTATTGAAGCAGGCACAGTGCACGCAATCGGCAAAGGTGCTTTAATCGCAGAAATTCAGCAGAACAGCAATTCCACATACAGAGTTTACGATTACGGCAGAGTCGGAAAGGACGGAAAACCAAGAGAGCTTCATATCGACAAGGCAGTTGATGTTTCCGTTACCGAGCCTGCCAAATATGATATAAAGCCTTTCGGAGAAGCAGAGCAAATTAGCGGCGGTGTTAAGCAGCTGCTTACCAAATGCGATTTATTTACCGTTAATCATTATGATGTTGAATCAAGTATTGCACTTGAAGCAGATGAAACAAGCTTTCATCATATTCTTGTTGTTGACGGAAGCGGAAAAATTAATGATAAGCCGTTAAAAAAAGGCAGCAGCTTCTTTGTTCCTGCCAATTTCGGAAAATATGAAATCAGCGGCGAGTGCGAAATTATAGTTACAAATATATAATGATAAAAAATCAGAGCAGTCATTCGACTGCTCTTTTTGATTACTTTCTCTTGGCATTTACAACATTACTGTAATTTAAGGTAGCATTTTTGTTTTTGCTTGTTACTGCTCTTACCTTGTAGCTGTAGGTTTTTCCCTTTGCTGCTACCGCTGTTGTAAATGACGTTGATGATGTTGTTTTGATTAATTTATAGGTGCCGTTTGACTGTTTCATATAAATCTGATACGAGGTTGCTCCTGTTACCTTTCCC
>DESD01000064.1:0-5855 GCA_002361935.1 Ruminococcaceae bacterium UBA3323
AGGTGTTCCGCCGGATTATTTCAGTGAGAACGGGCAGCTTTGGGGGAACCCGATTTATGACTGGAAGGCTATGAAAAAGGACAATTATTCGTGGTGGATTTCAAGGATAGGCACAGCACTTAAAACATACGATGTTGTGAGAATAGACCATTTTCGTGCCTTTGCAAGCTATTGGGAAGTTCCTGCCGATGCGGAAACCGCAAAAACAGGAGAATGGAAAGACGGACCAAAAATGGATTTGTTTTCAAAGGTTTTTGAGGCTTTTCCCGATGCTCCGATTATTGCCGAGGATCTCGGCACCTTCGGAGAAGATGTTATAAAACTGCTTGAAGATACGGGATTTCCCGGTATGAAGGTTGTGCAATTCGGCTTTGACCCGAATTCGGATTCCAGCCATATGCCTCACAACGCCGTTCCGAACAGCATAAACTATGTAGGAACACATGATAACAACACCATTCTCGGCTGGCTGTGGGAAGCAAGCGAGGCGGAACGAAAATTTGCGCTTGATTACGTCGGCTTCAGCGGCGACAACTGGGGCGAAGGCGGCTATTACAGCCAAAGCTGCAGAAAGGTTATTGAAAGCGTTTGGAGAAGTGCTTCCAATGTTGCAATTATCTCTTTGCAGGATATGTGCGGGTTCGGCTCTGATGCAAGGATGAATACGCCCGGCGTGCCCGATGAAAACTGGCGTTTCAGAACAACGGAAGAAACGCTTAACAATATTGATTCCGATTATTTCAGGCATATAAATTCAACCTTTAGAAGAATGTATCCTGTTTTTGATTAACAATATTAAAACTCCCTCATAGAATGTTATGAAGTTATCTTCAAATATTCTGTAAAGGAGTTTTTTTTATGGCTGAATTACCAAGCGAAAGACAGATAAATGAAGCAGTCTGTATAGACACAAAGCGAATTTATGACAGCTGCGTATCAAAGGATTGCCTGGAAGATTTAAGAGTTACATTTTTCAGCCGCAGCCAGCGATTAATAGACGATGCGGTTACGGTTAAATGCCGTGAATGTGAAATCACATCCGTATCTATTGATGTTGAAGAGGTGCCGTTTAACAGAGGGTATTACAGTGTTGATATAACCTTTTATTTCCGACTTTGCTTTGATACCTATTCGGCACCATGCACAACACCTGAGGTTGCAATCGGCTTTACACAGTTTACAAAAAAATGCATACTCTACGGCTCAGACGGCAATGTTAAAATTTTCACATCCAATCCGATTAACGAAGAACTGGACTGCCCGGATGCTCCGCAGTATTCCAACCCCACAGCAAAGGTTCAGGCAGTTGACCCTGTTATCCTTTCCTGCGATGTTATTGACGCCTGTGACTGCAGCATTCCGATTTGCTCTTCCTTCCCGCAGAGCATATTAAAAAATGTATCCGACAGTATTCCGAGTGCAGGCTCATCCAGAGCCGTTCTTGTAACATTGGGCCTTTTCAGTATTGTTCAGATGGAAAGAGATGTTCAGATGCTGATTCCTGCATATGATTACTGCATCCCTGAAAAGGAATGCTGCTGCAATACACAGAATCCATGTGATACTTTCCAGACCATTGACTTCCCTGTTGATGAATTCTTCCCCCCTGAAAGAGACAATGCACAGTCCTGCTGCTGTTCGGCTGATAAAGATTCTAACACCGACTCATAATAGACTTCGTCAAACAAAAAGATACCTCTCCGAACGGAGAGGTATTTATTATTATCAAAATCTGCATTGTATTATGATTATATTTTTTCCAGTTTGGCAAAATTAGCCATAAGCTTTTTTGTACCTGCTCTGTCAAACGCAACCTCAAGAAGATTATCATTTCCCATCGGCTTGCTTGAAAGAATAACACCGGTACCAAAAGTTTTATGCCTTACCGTATCGCCTGTGTTATATGTAACACCTGCAGTGCCTGCAGAAGCGCCGCCAACCTGACCGAATTTATGCGCTGCAGAGGAGCTTTGCCTGTTATTTATTTCTGTTCTGCCTGAACCGAAGAAGGAAGAACCGCCAAACATTGAACCGCTCCTTCCGGAAGAAAAACCGTTTCTTGGGGTATATGTTTCTACGGTTATATCCTCAGTTACCCCTGCAGGAATTTCACGGATAAAGCGTGACGCCATATTTCTGTTTGTCTGACCATAAAGCATTCTCTGCCTTGCATTAATAAGATAAAGCTTTTCCTTTGCTCTTGTTATGCCGACATAGGCAAGACGGCGTTCCTCTTCCAAATCATCCTCACTGTAAATAGATTGATTACCGGGGAATATGCCCTCCTCCATACCGGGAATAAATACAACAGGAAATTCCAGCCCCTTTGCCGAGTGAAGCGTCATAAGAACAACACAGTCATCATCCGCATTATAGCTGTCTATATCCGAAACAAGAGCAACATCCTCAAGAAAATCGGAAAGCTCAAAGTCTTCGTCCTCCTCCTGATATTTAAGAAGCATTGAAGAAAGCTCGTTGATATTGTTCTTCCTGTCCTCTTCTGTTTCCGGATCTTCACCAAGATATTCAAAATATTTTGTTTCCTGTATAATTTCCTGCAGTAAATCGGAAAGCGGCGTTTTTTCATCCAGCTGCCTTTGAAAATGCTTTATCATATCGGCAAAGCCCTGAAGTTTCTGTGATGAACGAAGCGTTTTTTGAAATTCGTCGCTTCTTTCACATACCTCAAATGCAGAAATTCCAAGCCCTGTTGAAATTTCAAGCACATTTGCAAACATTGTATCCCCGATTCCTCTTTTCGGAACATTGATAATTCTTTGCAAACGGACATTATCGGCAGGATTATTGATAACTGCAAAATAGGAGATAATATCCTTGATTTCCTTTCTGTCAAAGAAACGATTGCCGCCGATAATTTTATGCGGAATGCCGCTTTTGGTAAGCGTAATTTCAAGGTTTCTGGATTGTGCGTTGGTGCGGTAAAGAACAGCATGATCACTCATTTTTCTGCCGGCATCAACATTTTTAAGAATTTCATCGGCTATAAAAGAGGATTCATCGGCCTCACTGTTTACAGTGTTTAAAACAATCCTGTCACCTGCACCGGCGGCCGTCCAAAGGTTTTTGCCTTTTCTGTTTTTGTTGTTTGAAATAACGGCATTGGCACCGTCAAGAATATTCTGCGTTGAACGGTAATTCTGTTCCAGCCTGATAACTTTTGCATTGCTGTACTGATGCTCAAAAGACAGTATATTCTCAATAGTGGCACCTCTGAAACGGTAAATGCTCTGATCATCATCGCCTACAACACAAATATTTTTATATCCGCCTGCAAGCAGGGAAACAAGCACATATTGAGCATGGGAGGTATCCTGATACTCATCAACCATAACATACTTAAACTGCTTCTGATAAAGTTCCAAAACATCCTCGTTTTCCTGAAGCAGCCTAACGGTATTGAAAATAATATCATCAAAATCCATTGCATCGGATTTAAGAAGCTCTTTCTGATACATCTCATAGCAATCTGCAATTTTAGATTTTCTGAAGTCATTCACAGCCTCTTTTTTATACTCATTGTAATCAATCAGGCTGTCCTTTGCAGTGCTTACTGCACTCAGAATAGATTTATGGTGAATGATTTTGTCTGTTAATCCAAGTGATTTCTGGCAGTGCTTCATAACACGCTTCTGATCATCGGTATCATAAATGGTAAAATGATTACTGTAACCTATTCTGTCGCCAAAACGTCTTAAAATCCTTGCACAGCAGGAGTGAAAGGTAAATGCCCATATACTGCTTGCTTCCTCTCCTATCGCCTTTATAAGACGCTCCTTAAGCTCACCGGCCGCCTTATTGGTAAAGGTAATTGCAAGCACCTGCCAAGGCAGTGCAAGCCCATCCTCAATAATATGCTGAACACGATTAACAAGCACGGTTGTTTTACCGGAGCCTGCACCTGCAAGAATCAGCAGCGGACCTTCCGTACATTGAACAGCCTGCTGCTGCATTTCATTTAACGCCATATATATTTAACCTCAATTCATAATGATATTTTAATAAGGATAAAAAAGGGTGCCACGGCGTGTGACACCCTTTGCCCTGTAATTATCGAAGAAGTGTTAAAAGAACACCTGCTGCAACAGCCGAACCGATAACACCCGATACGTTCGGCCCCATAGCGTGCATAAGAAGGAAGTTTGTCGGATTTTCCTTCTGCCCTTCCTTCTGGCTTACACGGGCAGCCATAGGAACAGCGGAAACGCCTGCCGAACCAATAAGCGGATTTACCTTTCCCTTTGTAAGGAAATACATTAATTTACCGAAAAGCACACCGCTGGCTGTTCCGACTGCGAATGCAACAAGACCAAGAGCAATAATTCCAATCGTTTTACCTGTTAAGAAAGACTGCGCACTTGTTGTTGCACCAACAGAAACGCCAAGCATAATTGTAATAATATTCATAAGCTCATTCTGGGCAGCCTTTGCAATACGCTCTGTTCTGCCGCTTTCCTTAAGCAGATTACCAAACATGAGCATACCGACAAGTGCACCGGCATCCGGAAGAAGAAGCGCAACAATAACCGTTACCATAATAGGGAACAAAATCTTTTCAAGCTTTGATACCGGACGAAGATTGCCCATTACAACCGAACGCTCTTTCTTTGTAGTTAAAGCACGCATAATCGGCGGCTGAATAACAGGAACGAGCGCCATGTAGGAATAGGCTGCAACGGCAATTGTGCCCAAAAGAGCAGGAGCAAGAATGGAGGTTACAAAGATAGCCGTAGGGCCGTCTGCACCGCCTATGATTGCAATAGAGCCGGCCTCTCTGGGAGAAAATCCCAAAAGAGTTGCCCCAATATAGGTAAAGAAAATACCAAACTGTGCTGCTGCACCAAGAATAAAGCTTGACGGATTAGCAATAAGCGGTGAAAAATCAGTCATAGTTCCGATACCAAGGAAAATAAGGGGAGGATAAATTCCCGCTTTAACACCGAAGTAAAGGAAATCCATAAGACCGGGCGTAAGCCCTGTTATCCATACCTCGTTAACCTCATCCCACACTCTGCCGTGTGCAACAAGCTGAATAAAGCCATCCATATCATGATACTGAACCGCAAGGTTTGCACCCGGAATATTTGCAAGAAGCATGCCAAAAGCAATCGGTATCATAAGAAGCGGCTCAAAACCCTTTTTAATACCAAGGTATAAAAAGAGAAATGAGAACCCAAGCATTATAAGGTTTTTCCAACCGCCGTCCGTAAAGAAGAACGCATAGCCGCTGTTTGAAAAGATATCAACGATTGCGCCCCAAACGCCTTGTAATATTTCCATGAATAAATCCTCCTATTAAAACGATCTTGTGTTATCGTTAACGGCAGCCCTTGCCCAAGGATTTCTGCTGCCGACATCTTTTCTTTTAACAGAACGAATAACAAACTGATTAGAGCCCTCACTTGCTGTTATGGCAGCGGTTATAGCCGCAACAACCTCTGTGCTGATGCCCTGTTCAACAACCGGCTGCGAAGCCGCCTTTACTGCAGGAGCAGCCTTTACAACAGGGGCCTTATCCTCAGCCAATATTGTTTCACTTTGCTTTGCTGCCTTTTTAGCAGCCTTTCTGGCTGCTCTTTTTGCTGCCATTTTCTTTGAGAAAGCCTCCAGCTTTGAAACAAGCTTTCCGAATCCGCTGAAAACGGCTATAAGAACAATCAGCACACCAAGAACAATACAGATTCCCGCAATAACAACGGTTGCAACCTCTATCCAGTTAACATCGGAAATCATTTCCTTGTAATCATTTATTGATTTTACAATTTTATCTATAAAATCTGTAAAAGAAAGATCAATTTGATACATTCAAACATTCCCCCATTATATTAAATCGTTAG
>DESD01000064.1:6006-26607 GCA_002361935.1 Ruminococcaceae bacterium UBA3323
AAAGAAAGATAAATTTGATACATTCAAACATTACCCCATTATATTAAATCGTTAGTATTATAAAACATCTCTTTTCATTTTTCAACATAAAATTAATCTTTTTTTACAACAAAATATTTTACCCTACTTGATTTATTTTTTTTATGGTATATAATAAGATTATAGTTTCTCGCAGGAGGTAAAATGATGAAGAAAGAAACGCTTATTATCTGCATTTTAGTTGCGTTAATTATTCTGTGGATAACAGAAACGCTTGGTATGAAAAAAACATCAAGAATCCTCGGCGGAGCTGTTGATCTTGGTTTTTCACTGTTAAGATGAATTATAAAAGGACGAGCCGCTGCTAATGCAGCGGCCCTTCTTTTTTCAAAACCTGTATCCAAGACTTTCAAAATACTTTATGATGTTTTTATCCGATTTATAAACATATATATCCGTATAATCAAGCAGATAATCCACTTCATATCCGTTTTTTATCACGTAATCGTTATCATACCTGATCATTTCAGCCGGACGCATCGTGCTCATCTTTTCTCTTTGCTCTTTTGAAGCCGAAGGGCTGAATCTATCAATCGTAATTTTGAAAAGAGAATCAGAATCTCCAATTAAATCGTCTGAAAAATAATCATCTTCAAAGTCCTCATCATTATAAAAATTCGCATCAAAACCTGTATTCAGTATTGAAGCAAAATCTTTACCGGAGTAATTCATCATATCCTTTTTAACAGCTTCCATAAGCGTTTTATAATCATCAAGTTCCAGATACTGAATATCCTCCTTATTTTCATCAGAGAAATCTGCAATTACAAACAGAATTTCGTCATTTTCAAAACTCATCGGAGGAATTTGCTTAAGACACTCATCCGTTTTAAGGAACTCGACTGCTTCATTGCATACACTTGATGCGTTTACATAGTAGGTGCGCAGAACCGTATCACCGTTTTTAAGATGATACTTCAGGCTGATTCTATTAACGGCATCCCAATCATATTTATCGTTGCCATTATAATACGTTTCAATCGTTTTATCCGAAATCATCTTTTTATGAAATATTGAAACAGCCGATTTTGCTTCATCTGTTGAAACAGTATAGGATTTACCGTTGATATTATAAAATTCATCATTATAATAATAAGGTTCCGAAAGCAAACTGCTTAACAGACTGATACTTTGCGTATCATCATAATATTGATTGTTCATTTCTACCGTTACACTTTCAACCTCACTTGCTTCGGGAACATAATCAACATACCCTGTTGCCTTTGGAATAAACCCAACACAGAAAACAACCATAACGGTTATGGCAAAAGATGCTGCAAAACTTGCAAGTGTTAATTTATTAAACGGCTTTCTGTAAAACAGGGCCGTAATAATCAGCACAAACAAAATCATTACAACGAAAGCAATTATAAGATTAACATAAAAACGATTGGAAAAGCTTAAAACCGTAATCGCATCCGACAGAAGAAATACGGTTATCATTATAAACGGCAGAATTTTTCCCGAAATTGTTGTTTCGGCAACTTCTGCTCTTCTGCGCTTAAACGCAATCATCCCTGCAGCATACACAATCGCAGTTTGAATAACAAGCGCAATAACTATAACCGGTACATTTTTCAGCCTTTCATTTACCGAGAAAACAGCGGAAGCAACAGGCGAAACAATGAAACCGTAATTATAATCAAGTGTAAAGCCCCATATTGAATCAATATAACGGGACAGGCCTATTGCCGCTCCGAAAACGCCGGATACAGAAAAATAGCATAAAATGAAATAATGCCATTTTCTTCCCGATATTGCTGCACAAGCTGAAAACAGAGCAAAAACCGCTATGGAAGATAAGAAGGATATCAGAAAAAGCTTCGCAAATACGGCAATATCAAATGTATAGAACTTTGCAGGATAAATCACATTTGATTTAATCAGAAAAATTGAACCGGCAAAGGAAATTATATACGAAAGTACAATATTTAATACACAGAAAAAAGTGTTCGCATTAAAAATAGCTTCTCTTTTTACAGGCATTGCAAGCAGAAAATCAGACGCTCTTCTGCTGAATAATTCACGATACAGTATATACACAGTAATCAGAGATACAGCAAAGGAAAACATTGCTAAAACAGATGACAAAGATGCGCTGTAATCAATCGTTATATCCTCAGCCTCTAAGGGCTTCATACTAAGCCTTCCCGTTGCAATAAATGTTGTTATAAGAAGCGCAAAAAGCTGTGTCAAAATCAGGCCAACTGCATTCCGCCTGAAAACATTTTTTAATATCGGCACAAAGCCGCTTTGCTTCTGAGCCGCAGATTTCATAATCTGCCCTCCTTTTACCTAATTTAAAATTTATAACCTAATTCTTTAAGATAAGAAACCGTATTTATATCCTCGGCAGTATTGAAATAAAAATAAAAGCTTTCAACCCATTCATTATCAGAATCGCTTTGCAAACCATGCTTATCATTATCTACAAGCATTTGCTTTGGAGAAAGCCTTTCCAGCCGTGCCCTTGAAGCATTATCAATGGATTTATTAAACCGATATAAACCTAATTCCAAATCGTATTTTGAATAGACTGATTCTACATACCACTTGCCTGTTTCCGTATCATACCGATAGTCGGTATCTAAATAAATTCCGGCAGCATCCACGAACCTGTAAGGATTCGAATTCTTCAAATCCTTGATTATACATTCGCACAATCTGCTGATATCTATATCTTTCATAAATACAACATCATCATAAACAATGCTTTTAGGATAATCAAGCTGAACAGAACCATCATAATTTTCATTCCATGAAACATCATCAGCTGTTATAAAAAGGATATCCTTTGGCATAAACTCAATAATACCAAGCTGTTCTATACCTTCATCGGTTTTCAGAAGATCGGTATATTCATCAACAACATCCTTTGTTGAGACACTGTAAAAGCGATTTATGATTTCACCATTCTGAAGCTTATATTCAATCCTGATGGACACACTGCCGTTATAATCATCCTCCGAATAAACATTATTCCTTGTTTCATCGGACAGAATCTTTTGGTGAAGCTGAATTGTTTTTTCCTTGGCTTCATCGGTTGAAAACTCATATTTATCTCTGTCGAAACACATATCTTTTTCAAAAGAATCCGATAGTTCTATATAACCGCGCCCATAAAGAATTTCAGCTACGTTGGAAGAACCATCATTACTATAACTGCGAACTGTAACGGATTCTATTTCATCCTTTTCAGGAATATTATAAACAAAACTCTTTTCCGATAAAACCTGAACGGAAAACACACATAATGCTGAAATTACCAATGTGCCGATAACACTTACCAAAACAGGCTTTGACATAGCTTTTCTGAAAAATACTGCAGATAAAACCACTGCCGTAACGGCAACAAGCATTACTGCCGCAATTATCCTGATAACAAGAGAAACCTCATTGCCGATTCCAAGGCAGAAAAACACTTCCCCCAAAAAACCGACGGTTGTTAACACAGCAGGAAGCACCTTACCCGAAAGACCGTTTTCGGCAACCTCCGCCTTTCTTTTTTTGAATGACAAATAACCTGCAATATAAAAAGCTGCAAACTGAACAGCGGCAGAAGCAAAACATTTCCATGCTGATATATCCGTTATACTACTGATGGCCAGAGCCACGGCAGATACAGTATTTGCCTCACTAAGATTGAACCAGAAACCGTAAATCGTATTTATATAGCAAAGAAAACCTAATATCAAAATATAGAGTATAACTGACGAAACAACGCACAAAAGAATATACTGCCATATTCTTCCGGCAACAACGGCACACATGGCAAATATAGCATAAAACATGATTGTGACGGCAAAAGACATTAAAACATATTTTAAAAAAGCACCTGCTTGAAAATCGAAAAAACGAAATGCCTTAATAACACCTGATTTCACTGCAACAATATTGGCTATGTAAAATATTGCATAGGAAACTGCAAAATTTATAAAACCGAAAACGAAATTAGCATTAAACCATGCACCCCTTTTAATAGGAAGCGAAAAATAAAAATCAGATGCCCTTTTGCTATATATCCCACGAAACATAATTCCAATTAAAATAATGGCTTCAAAGGCACAGAAAACAGTAAAAATGGGAATACATTGATCTGAAAAAATTTCAGTTATATTATTTATTTTTTCTTGTTCAATATAATAGTTGTAATTATAGTTGATATGCAAAAGCGAAATAAAAACCGCAGAAATCTGAAAAACAGTAAGCAATGCCGCATACCGGCGAATATTATATTTTAAAGCAGATAAAAAATCACAGGAAGAACTTATTGATGTCATATCCTGCCACCTCCATCTCACTTATAAACAGTTCTTCGAGAGTAAGAGGGAGCATTTCACTGAAGACAGGATTTGCGTTTTCAATAACCTCATAAATTTCATCCTCGCTGCCTTTTACGGTTATCTGAACCATTTTACCCTGATGCGTTTCTTTAACAATATTGAGCCTTTCTTTGATTGCATTTATGCTTTCAGGGTTTTCAAGAACAAACTGAACACGGAAAACACCGATTGATGCACCGTCTATCTCCTGTTCCAGAAGAATTCCGCCAAGATGCAGAAGCCCGATATGATCACAGAAGCCCTCAAGCTCTCTTAAATTATGGCTTGCAATCACAACCGTTGCGTTTGTTTCGGCAACATATTCAATTAAAATCTTTTTAACAAGCTCGCGAATAACGGGATCCAGTCCGTCAAAAATCTCATCAAAAAGGATATAATCCGGCTTGTATGCAAGAGCCAGCATAATGGCACCCTGCCTTTGCATGCCCTTGCTCATCGTGGAAATCTTTTTTCTTGTATCTATCGGGAACACAGATTTTAAATAATTATATTCCTCTTCATCCCAAGAAGAATAAACAGATTTCAGATATTTTGCCATGCTTTCAACAGTAGAACCGGGGAAGAAATAAGGATAATCGGAAACATATGCAGTTCTTCCCTTAAGACGATTATTTTCAAAGGGCGTTTCGCCATCCATATAAACATTTCCGCTATCGGGCTGAAAAACGCCTGCAATAATTCTTAAAAGGGTGCTTTTTCCTGCTCCGTTTGAACCTACCAATCCGAAAACAGAGCCGTTTGCAACAGAAAAGGATATCTCATTTAATGCTTTTGTTTTACCAAAAGCTTTTGTTAAATTTTTAATTTCAATCATTGTCTTTTTTCTCCCAGATTTCATTTACAATTTCCAGAACAGCATCTTTTTCAACACCTGAATTTTTGGCATCACGAAGCGCATTTCTTATTTCGTCAGCAGCAATTTTATTAAAGGTTGCCAAACTTTCCGTTCCTTTAATAAAAACACCTTTTCCCGCAACTGTATAAATAACATTCTTGGCTTCAAGATTTTTATATGCTTTTGAAACTGTGTTCGGATTGATTCCGAGTTCGCACGCAAGCGCCCTTACAGATGGGAGCATACTGTTTTTTTCATATATGCCTAAATTGATATATCTTACGATATTCTTCTCAAGCTGAATATAAATCGGATCTTTGCTTTTTACATCGAGCGAAAACATATATAAACTCCCCTTCCTGAACAATTTTATCCAAATTCTGTACTATTGTATATAGTACAGTTTTCATTTTTAACATATCATATTAAAATTCTTTTGTCAACCAAAACAGACTATAATAAAATATCAATACTTTTGCAGCAAATGCGAACCCTCTATGTATAGCAAAAAGGCGATGTTTCCATCGCCCTGAGAATTATTCAATAGGAAAACAAAGCTTAAGTGCACTTTTCTCTATTTTAAAGCAAACCTCACTGTAGTCAAAGTTTTCGCCGTCACAGTTACCAAGAAGCGGACTTCCGTCTGTTGACCAGATTCTTCCGCCCGTAATATATCCTGTATTAACCTTATCGGAATGAAGATGGGCTGTTCCCGCATTATATCTCGGAATAAGCGGAAGTGCCTCTTTAAGACTTACGGCATCAACAAGCGCATAATCAAGAAGCCCGTCATCAAGCCTTGAATCGGGAGCAGGACAGAATCCACCGCCGTAATAGCTGCCGTTGCACACGGCAAAAAGCGTATAGTCCTTTGGCTCACCGTTAATTTTATACGGCCTTCCGCTGTCATCAATACAATCCAAATCAATATTTATTTGATATTTAAGAGATTGCAGAATACACGGAATAACAGCAAGATTGTAGGACTGATGACCGAGAAATTTAACCTTATCTGCCATTTTTTTGCCGAGCGTTTCTACCTTTGTATCAAGACCATAGCTCATAACATTGATACACTTTTCGCCGTTGTAATCAATCAGATCAATTGGCTTAACATTGTATTTCAGTGAGCCGTTGTGCAAACCGAATGCCTTTACAATCTTTAAGGCATCCAGCTTTTTTGTTCCGTAAACCTTTTTTGCGAAATCGTTGCCTGTGCCGAAAGGAAGAATCATAAGCGGCGTATCTGTATGTGCAAGACCGTTCGCCGCTTCATGAACCGTGCCGTCACCGCCGCAGGTTACAATAACGCAGTCCTTTCCGAATTTTGCTGCATAATCCGCCGCAATTTCCTTAGCGTGACCTTTATAATGCGTTTCTTCAATAATCATTTCGGCATCTGCATTCCATCTGAATGAAGATTGAACTTCCTTAAAAAGAAGCTGTTTATCTTTATTGCCCGCGATAGGGTTTTCTATAAAAACATATTTCACAGTTTTTTCTCCTGATTAAAAATCACATTACTTTTGTTCCGCCAACCGGGCGAATAATAAGAACATGGCAATTCCCCAGTCCGAAAACACTTTCCATTGCCGCTTTATAATCATCAAGCAGTTCATTGGGAACAAATGCCTGAATTGTTCCTGCAAAACCGCCGCCGTGAACACGATAAGCACCTTTTCCCCTAAGCATTTCCTCGGAGATGCAAAGTGCAAGCGAAAGCTTCTGTTCTGTCGGATTTGCCGGTGAATAAACATTCTGATTAAGCATATATGACGATTTTCCGCTATCAACAATAATTTCCTTAAACGCTTCAAAATCGTTGCTTTCAAGGGCTTCAACGGCTTTATCCACACGGATATTTTCATTATAGAAATGATATGCACGGAGAATTGCACGGTCATTTACCTTATCCTTAATCTGTGCAACAGCATTTTTAAAATCGCTGTATTCAATTTCACGAAGCACTTTTTTGCCCATAGCCTGCGCAACGCTTTCCATTTCTCCTCTTACAGCCGCATAATCATCCGTTAAATCACTGTGGTTGCCGCCTGTGTCCACAATGCAAAGTGAATGGCCGCTTTGTGAAAAATCAAACTCTACCTTTTTGATAACAGGATTTTCCGTTGATTTAAAATCAATTGTAACAAAGGTGCCGACGGAAGAAGCCATCTGATCAAGAAGTCCGCACGGCTTACCAAAGAATACATTTTCACTGTACTGTGCAATTTTAGCAATATCAACTGCGCTTATTTTACCATCGTTGAAAAGATAGGATACAGTTGTACCAAGCAGCACCTCAAACGCAGCAGAGGAAGAAAGGCCGCTTCCGCCCATAACATCAGAGGTTGTTATCGCATCAAATCCGCCGATTTTATAACCCATATCCTTAATTTTGGCAACAACACCCCTTACCATAGCTGTTGAATGGCCGAACTCCGTTTCATCGGGCAAAAGCTTTTCAATATCAACAACATTCAAAGCATGGCCGATTGACTGTACCCGAACAATATTGTTTAAGCTTGGAGCGCATACGGCAATTGCATCCAGATTAATAGATGCTGCCATAACCTTGCCGTTATTATGATCGGTATGATTTCCGCATACCTCTGTTCTTCCCGGTGCAGATGTAATGATAATATCCCTGTCTTCCCCAAAGATATTAATAAATTCCCGGATTGTGCTTATGTAACGTTTCCTCTGTGCCTCAACAGCCGAGTCCAGCACATAAACTGCCTTTAGCTTTTCATCCATTCTGCCGTCAGCAATAGCCTCAATATATTCCTGTGGTTTCATATTTTTCTCCTTTCAAAAGGGCAAGCCCTTATACATCTTAATTTATAAAACTATTTTATATTTCTGCTTCTGAGAATAAAGAAGCAACGTTTGCGTCATCTGCCTTGATCTGATGCCATAAAAGATATTGAACATAAGACTTGTTATTCCTGTAAAAGCAACAATAATCATAACCAGAATAATAAATTCCTTAGAAAACGGATTATACATAACAGAGCCTATCCTTGTATAAATATAAAGCCTTGGCATAAAGCCCATAACGCTCAGCACAAGATAATAAATAAAATCATAATGCATTGAGCCGTAAAGCTTTGAAATCATTCCGAGAGGGATGGACGGAACCAGACGGGAAACAACAAGAATATACGGATTTCCCGTACCCTTAAACAAAACCCACTGCTTTAAGAACCGTATTTTTCGTATATTGAGTATCATCATGGCCCAGCCGCCGCCTATCCATTTACCCTCAATATATTTTACAATAAAGAAAAAAGCAAGAAAAGTAACATTTATAATAATTGCATTCGGAAGTGAAAAAACCATACCGGAAATAACACATAAAACGCCCATTGGTATAGGCAACTGGCATTTTGCAATATAAAGCGCAAAAAGACAAATTAATATTTCAATATGCGTATCCAAATCTGCCACGGCATTTTCAAGCTTGGACAGCCAGCTTGTAACTGCATTAAATCTGACCTCCAGACTAGGCTGACGATACAGAAGAATTGAAAGCAGAACAAGCAGAGCTATTGTTACAAGTATAATTATAAAGGATATTAAATTTGTTTGATGGCGTTTGCTTCTCTTCAAATGCCACACCTCGCTTATATACTGAATTAGTATTCGTGATAATTCCCTAAAAACTTAAAATCGGGAAGCTCTGATGAAAGAGCGCAAAGCAAATCCATCGTTTTTTCATCTTTAAGATTACCGAGAAAATCGGTATAGAAATAATAATCAAAATCGCCGTTTCCGATTGGCCTTGATTCCAGCTTTGTTAAGTTAAGACCTGCCATTGAAAATCTGCCGAGCACCCTGTAAAGCGAGCCTGTTGTATGTGCAACGGAGAAAATAAGAGAAATTTTATCCGCATTATCTTCAATAATAAGCTTTTTGGAAATAACAATAAACCTTGTTTTATTATTGCTGATATTCTGAATATCCGTTTTAAGAACCCTGAGCCCATACTTCTTTGCAGCCTCTTTCGGGCAGATTGCAGCAATATCCTTTCTGCCGCTTTCGGCAATATATTTTGCTGCTGCCGCCGTGTTGGAATAGTTAACACCCGTAAAATTAAAATCCTTAATAAATTTAGAGCATTGCGCAAGGGCCTGCGGGTGGCTGTAAATTTTTTCAATATCTTCATATTTTGCGCCGTAATTTGCACAAAGGCAATGATTGATATCAAGAGAATATGCTCCTACAACATAGAATTTATATCTCATCATTAAATCATATGCCTCATGAACGGAGCCTGCAGTTGAATTTTCAATCGGGATAACACCGAAAGGGGCTTCTCCTTTATTCACTGCCTCAAAAACATCCTCAAACTGGCTGTAATATTTTATATTTGAATCGGGAAACAGAATTCTTGCCGCCTTATCCGTATTGCCTTCACTTACCCCGGCACAGGCAACATCTACACCGCTTTTTGAAATTTTTTTACCGGTTAATGCAGAATGAACCGATCTGCGCAGTGCATCACCGCCGCCGATAATTCTGTGCTGAAGCTCACGGGAAGCATCCATCGTTGCAGCAAATATAGTTGCAATGGCGTCCCCCTGCTCGCCGCACTTTTTTCTTACATTATCCAGAATTTCTTTTTCTCTTTTTTCATTAAGAACAGGCATCCCGTTCTTAACCTTATATTCGGCAACCTCTCTTGATATACCCATTCTTTCCACAAGAAGCGGAATAATCTTTGAGTCTGTTTCATCAATCCGTTTTCTTAAATCAATTAAATCCATTTTCTATTATATTATCCTTTTTACATCATTAAATCAAGAAGTGTAACCGCTGTAATTCCTTCTATAACAGGAACAGCACGCGGCACAACGCAGGGATCATGTCTTCCCTTAACAACAAGCGTTTCATTTTCCATTGTCTGCAGATTAACGCTTTTCTGGGGAATAGATATAGATGGCGTAGGCTTTAAGGCAACCGAGAAAACCACAGGAGCACCGCTGCTCATTCCGCCCAAAACACCACCGTTATTATTGGACAAAAGCGCAACCCTGCCGTTTCTGATTTCATAGCCGTCATTTGCTTCACTGCCGAGCATTTCCGCAAAACCGAAGCCTGCACCGAACTGAACGCCTTTAACAGCAGGAATTCCGAAAAGCGCGGCAGAAAGCCGGCTTTCAATTGTATCAAACATATTTCCGCCAAGACCGACAGGCAGACCGACTGCAGCACATTCTATACTTCCGCCGACAGAATCGCCTTTTATTCTTGCTGCTTCAACACAGGCTCTCATTTCTGCCTCAACGGCATCGTTGATAACCGCAAACTGCTTATGGGTAACCGCATCAAGCTCTGCTTCACAAATCGTATTCTTATTAAAATGATCATCACAGGCACTGCCGATTCTGCTGATATGGGCACCTATTACAATACCCTTTTCTTTCAAAATCTGCTTTGCAACCGCACCTGCAAAAACAATCGGAGCAGTAAGCCTTCCGCTGAAGTGACCCCCACCCCTTACATCATTATTACCATGATACTTAATATATGCAGGATAATCACTGTGGCTTGGACGGGGAACAGACATTAAATTGCCGTAATCTCCGCTTCTTGTATTTGTATTCTTTATTTCCATAGCAAGCGGAGCGCCTGTTGTTCTATCATTCAGCACACCGCTTAAAACAATAGGAGTGTCGCTTTCCCTGCGTGCTGTGGCCGTTTTATCATTACCGGGAGCACGCCTTGCCATTTCCCTTTTTATTTCATCAAAATCAAGCTTTATTCCGCACGGAAGCCCGTCTATAACACAGCCGATAGCCTCGCCGTGGCTTTCGCCGAAAACCGATAGCTTTATTTTATTCCCTATTACCGAAGACATTTGCCTGCCCTCCAATTCTGTTATAATCCTCAAAGAATGACGGATAGGTTTTAGCAATGCTGTCTGCTTCCGTTATAACGGTTTCACCGTCTGCAAACAGAGCGGCAATACTGAAGGCCATAACAATTCTGTGGTCATTATATCCAAGAAGCTCTGCACCCTTTAATGCCTTTCCGCCGTTAATAATCATTCCGTCTGCAGTTTCCGAAACATCTGCACCAAGCCTTTTCAGATTTGAAACAACGCTTTCAATCCTGTCGGACTCTTTAAATCTCAGTCTTTCGCCGCCGACAATTTCCGTTTTTCCCTTTGCATAAGCTGCTGCAACCGCAAGAGCAGGAACTGTATCCGGAATATCCGAAACATCAATTTTAATTCCCTTTAATTCTGCCTTGCGGCTTATAATTTCATCTTCTTTAATCTCTATATCCGCACCGAATTCTTTTAATACATCAACAATTGCCTTATCGCCCTGAACGGAATTCATATCCAAGCCCTTTAATACAACCTCATTGCCTACTGCACCGCCAACCAGAAAAAATGCCGCCTGCGACCAATCCGATTCAACAAGATAATCCCGGATTATATACTGCTGATTTCCCTTTACAAAATAGCCGTTTTCCGTTTCCTTGATTTCAACTCCGAAATCCTGCATAACTTTAATGGTTAAATCAACATACGGCTTGCTTTCCAGCTTTGTTGTAAGCACAATTTCGCTGTCACCGTCAAGTAAGGGAAGCGCAAAAAGAAGCCCTGAAATATACTGGGAGCTGATGTTGCCTGCAATTTCATATCTGCCGGGAGCCAGCTGCCCTTCAATGGAAAGAGGAAGCTTTCCGTTTGATGTGCATTTTATATTGTGCTTCGGAAGAAGCTCCAGAAAGGTTTCGAGAGGTCTTTCCGGAAGTCTGCCCGATCCAATAAAGGTTACGCTTTTTCCAAGTGCCGCTGCAACAGGAATTACAAAACGGAGCGTATTTCCCGATTCAATGCAGTCCACAATTTTTTCATCATTTTCAAGAGCGGAAATTGCCTGCTGCATTGCCTGCATATCCTTTGAACAAATAATTGGGCTTACTGTTCCTCCGCCTGCAAGAAACGAGCAAAGAAGCGCCCTGTGCGCAGCCGATTTGCTTGGCGGAATAACAACACTTCCGTTTAATACCGAATTTTCTATTTTTACGTTTTTCATTTTATAACCCGAATAATCCGTTTATTTTTTCATCTTCAACAGGATAAATAAAGCTATCTCCAATTGTTTTCAGCATAACAAAATTGATCCCGGTTGATGTTTTCTTCTTATCGTGCTGCATCGCCTCAATAATATCCTCAACAGAATTCCCGTCAAAGGTTTTCATATTGTATTTTTCAAGCACGCTTTTAATTCTTTCGGCAGTTCCTTTTTCGGTTAAGCCTTCCCTTTCACCGATTTTACATATCATAAGCATACCGATTCCGACAGCCTCACCATGGGATATACCCGAAAAATTATGAAGCTTTTCTATGCCGTGCCCTATTGTATGGCCGAAATTCAAAAGCGCTCTTTCGCCCTGTTCCTTTTCGTCACGCTCTACAACACCGCGCTTGATATCAACGCAGTCAAATATAATTTCTTCGATGTTTTCTTTAACATCCTCATTTTCTATCTTTTCAAAAAGGTTCGCCGATTTAATACAGCCGGACTTAATAACCTCGCCCATTCCGTCGCTGAAAAAATGATCGGGAAGTGTATTCAGCGCCAACGGATCAATCAGCACCAGTACAGGCTGATGAAACGCACCGCAAAGGTTTTTGCCCTGCGGCAGATCAACGCCTGTTTTTCCGCCTACTGAGGAATCCACCTGAGAAAGCAGCGTAGTAGGAATCTGAACAAAATCTATTCCTCTTAAATAAATGGCGGCCGCAAAGCCTGCCATATCTCCGCAGACACCGCCGCCGAGCGCAACAACAAGATCCTTCCTGGTTAACCCGTTTTGGGCAAGAAACTCAACCATTTCAACAATCGTTGCAGTTGTTTTTGAATTTTCGCCTGCCGTAAAGATAAACGAGCAAACCGTATATCCTTCCTTTTCAAGGCTTGAAACAGCCCTGTCAAGATATAAAGGGGCAACATTGCTGTCCGTTATAACGCACACTTTTTTTGCATTAGAAACTTTTTTTATATAGCTTCCGCAATTTTGCATAATGCCCTTTTCAATCAATATTTCATAAGTTTTTCCAACATGAACTGTTAGCCTTTTCATTAACCGATTTCCTCTTTGATTTTATTTGCCTTTGCCATTAATTCAATAAGCGCAGAGCCGTCTTCTTCTTTTATCGCTTCTTTAAATTTTTCAAGATTCGAAACCAAATCATCTATTTCCCGAATAAGCGGCTCCTTATTTGAAATAAACAGCTCGCTCCACATTTCACCGTTAATTCTTGCAACACGGGAAACATCCCTGTAGGAGCCTGCTGAAAAGCCCGGATGATACGGGGCAAGCGGACTTAAAACATAGGAGCATGCAAGCACATGCGCAATCTGGGAGGTAAATGCAATCATTTCATCGTGATGCTCAGGGGTTGTAACAACCGTTCTTTTAAAGCCCATTTCCTTTGCAAGCTCAACAAGGGTATCTGTTTCGGATTTTTTTGCATTTGTAGGCGTACAGATAAACGAAGCATTATCAAACAGGGTGGCAAGGCTGGCATCATAGCCCGAAACCTCACGGCCTGCCATCGGATGTGCACCGATATATGAAAAATCAAAACGCTCTTTTTCAAGAGTTCTGCATATTTTTGTTTTGATACCGCAGCTATCCGTTACGATGCTGCCCTTTTTGAATTTATCCTTATTTTCCATAACAAACGGAACAATTGCATCGGGATAAAAATTGATAAAGGTTATATCTGCCTGCGAAAGCAGGCTGTCAAGCTCACCTGTTTCATCAATTGCACCGTCTGCAAGTGCCTTTTCTGTAACAGATTCCGTTCTGTTCCAGCCCAACACATAATGATTTGTATTTTTCTTTAAGGATTTTGCAATGCTTGCACCGATAAGTCCCAAGCCCAAAACTAAAATTCTCATAAGACATACTTCCACTAATAAATCTCTTTATATAATAATATATAATTCCTGTAAAATCAAGAAAATTGGGATTAAATTATTATAAACTGATGGATACACGGAAAAATGCAGCCGAAAAATCGACTGCATTTCTTTAGTTATTCAAGCTTCCGGATGTTTTTATCTTTTCTGAACAAAAGGCAGACGGCTATTCCCGCAAATGCCAGAAGCATAAACAGAAATGCGGCACCCGAGCCCTTTCCTGTTCCGAATAATGCTGACAATAGACGGTTATTGTTTTTCGCCATAATCGGTTCAAACACCCGATCAACCAAAAATCCTCCGATAATATAGCCCAAAGGGATTGTAAAAAACTGAAATGAATTTCTTGCCGCATAAACCCGTCCCTGCATCTGAACAGGAATACGTTCACGGAATAAAACATCCATATTCGCATTCATAACGGGAATACACAGCCATCCCAATACTCCGCCGATGCACCATAACGGTAAGGTTTTCCCAAAGGCAAGAAAAAAGTTTTCCGTGCTCATGGATATAAGCAATGCATTGCAAATTACCCTTACCCTGCTTTTCGGTGTCGGCATTAACGAAGCGACAATACTGCCTATAAGCGTAGCCACACCTATAAATGCATTTACTGTTCCGAGTGCAATTTCGCCGCCGTTTTCCTTTGACAATATCATTGCAGGAAAGGCAGCATTATATATGGATGCAATAAGATTTATACAGGCTAAAAAAAGTATTAAATCCAAAATGCCTCTGTTCTGTTTCAGATAAGTAAGTCCGCTTTTTGTTAAAGCTAAAAACGAATCCGTATTCTTTTTAGCATTGTATTCAGGTATTTTAACAAAAAACGCCAGCGAGATAAAAGCAATCGCAAAGGTAAACAGATCAATATAAATAACCGTTTGCAGATTTGCAAAAGACAGAACCGCGGTTGCAATAATCGGTGTTAAAATACTGATCAACGCATTTGAAAACGAGCGCATTCCGCTTACCCTTTGATAATGCTTTTTAGATGTTAAAAGCGTAATTGCAACATCCGATGCAGGCTGCTGAACCGTGTTCATCAATCCGTTTAATGCATTCAAGCAATACAAATGCCATATTTCAAGCCGGCCCGTTTTCAGCAAAATAAAAATTGAAACCGTGCACAAAGCGGCAAACGTATCGCTGACCAGCATGGCAGCCTTTTTATTCCACTTGTCACTTAATGAGCCCACAAAGATGCTCATGATTACATATGGCGCATAGGAACAAACAGATAATAATGCCGTGGTCAGTGCCGAGCCTTTTGCAGTGTATGACCAAACTATAAGTGCATAATTCGTCATTGAACTGCCTAATTGTGACAGTGCCTGTGTTGCCCAAAGAATCAAAAAATATTTTAATTCCGTAAAAGTAGTTTTTATTGAATTCATTTGACTTTGCTCCTTAATTTAAATTCGTTTGAAATTAAAATGCAAAGTCCGTTCGGACGAAATGAATATCTATTTCTCCATGCAACCTCGCCCTTAGACTTTGCACGGAGCCTTTACAATGCAGAGCAGCATAGCCCTTTCCTCCAAAATTATAATAAAATCAATTCATCTGCTCCAATTTAAGCAGCTTTTTCTTTACATCAATTCCGCCTGCATAGCCCGTCAGGCTTCCGTCAGCACCGATTACTCTATGGCAGGGTACAATAATCATAAATCTGTTTTTATTGTTTGCACCGCCAACAGCACGCACAGCCTTTGGATTTCCGATCATTTCAGCAATCTCCCCGTAGCTTCGTGTTTCCCCGTAAGGAATGCTGCAAAGCGCAGACCAAACCTTTTTTTGAAAATCCGTGCCTTTCATTTCAAGAGGCAGATCAAAGCTTTTTCGGGTTCCGCAGAAATACTCTTTCAGCTGGCTTATTGCCTTTTCTGTTAAAACAGACCTATTACTGCTTTCAGCACTTTTGCATAATTTAACCGAAATCAGCTTTTCACCGTTATCTTCAACGCAGATACTCCCTATATCTGATGTAAAACATCCTTTGTAAATCATTTTTACTCCAATATACTTACCGCAACAGCGGAATACATTACACTAACTGAACATTATTTAACTTAAGGTCTTCCATATCTTCGGAAACACTTTTGCCGCTAAACCTTACAAGCTCAAGATTTTCAACATTTTCAGCATCAATTGCATACTTGTAATCCTCACAAAGATTGCCCCAAAGTGTTTTGGTTTTCAGAATCGTTATATCCTTTGCATAGCGGATAAAGAATGCGGAATTGTTATACTTTTCAACGCCCCAGTCAAGGCAGGGTCTTAAATCATAAAGGCCGCACTGCCACTTGCTTGTTTTGGTCAGTTCAATACGGCAGTTTTCGAAGGTTACATCCTCAATAGCATTATCTGCATTTCCGTGAATCAAAACACCGTTTTCTCCCTTTGCAGTAACATTGAAGAAGCGGATATTTTTAATTGAACCGCTCTTTGTGTTTTCATCTCTGTTAAAGGTTGTTATGGTAACAGGCTCTGCAGTTCCCCACCAATCGGGGCAGAAGCGGCGTGTTTCAATAATAATATTGGAATAGGAAACATTTTCAACATTTCCGCCGTCTCTGATCTGAATGGAAAGCCCTCTGTTGGATTTGCTGATTGTACAATTTGAAACAATAATATTTCTGAAATCGCCTACTCCCTCCGTGCCGATCTTGATTGCAGCAGAGGTTGAAACAAGTGTACAGCCGTCAATAACAACATTTTCGGTTGGTCCGTACTCGCTGTTTCCCTTAGAGGTTTTCAGGCAGATACAATCATCAGCGCAGGTTACATGGCATCCCAGAATTCTTACATTAGAGCAATGATCGGGATCTATTCCGTCACTGTTTGCAACATCAAGATCATTTAAAATTCTGATTCTGTCAATAAGCACATCATCGCAGCCTGCAGGATGAAGCGTCCAGAACGGAGCATCCACAACCGTAAAATCCTTAAAGGTTATATGATTACTTTTTTCAATATACATAACGGTAGGGCGCGGATAAAAATCACCCGTAACATAATAGCGATCCTTACGCTGAACAAAGGCGTGGCCGTTGGCATCAATCGTGCCCTCACCGCTGATGGAACAGCCGTCTGCTTCATAACCATAGATAAAGACAAAGCTTGGCTTGCCCGTTACGGGATTGCCGATAAGCGCCGTTTTCGGATCATTAATAAGCTTATTCGGGCGGATATATTCGTCAATATTGGATGTAGCTTTAATTGTAGCACCCTTCTGAATATGCAAATCCACATTCTTTTTAATCTGAATTGAATTGCAGTAAAAAACATGGCCGCTCTGAAGAACAACTCTTCCCCCGCCGTTTTTAGCACAATCATCTATGGCATGCTGAACGGCAAAGGCATCATTTGCTCTTCCGTCGCCGACAGCACCGTACTGTAAAACATTATATTCTTTCATAGCATTTCTCCTTGATTTTTTTCAAAACCATAATATCACAGGGAATTTAGTTTGACAAGAGTAATAAGTTATGGTAATATTCAATTGTTAAGAATATATTATGCGGCTGCCATGCTTTCCTCAGTCCAACGGAAAGCAGTGACGGCTAATTTTTTTGCAAAAGGGGAAAAATGATGAAAAAATATGATGTTGCAATCGTCGGCGCTGGGCCGGCAGGAATTTTCACAGCCCTTGAAATGATAAAAAAAGGCTCTGACAAAAGCATTGTCATTATTGAAAAGGGCAAATCCGTTGAAAGCAGAAAATGCCCCAAGGCTGCAACAGGCAGATGTATGAACTGCAAGCCCTACTGCCATATTACAACAGGCTTTTCGGGTGCAGGTGCCTTTTCAGACGGCAAGCTTTCGCTTTCCTATGAGGTTGGAGGAGATTTGCCCCAGCTTATCGGCGAGGACGTTGCACAGGAAACCATTCACTATACAGATAAAATCTATCTGGAATTCGGTGCAGATACACATGTTGAGGGTGTCGGGAATACAGAAGAGGTTAAGGAAATCAGAAAAAGAGCCATTCAGGCAGGCTTAAAGCTTGTTGACTGCCCGATTCGCCATCTCGGAACCGAAAAAGCACAGGAGCTTTACTTTGCAATTGAAAGATATCTTATTGAGCATGGTGTTGAAATTCTGTTTGACAGCCAGTGCAGTGATTTGATTCTTGACGGAGAAAAATGCCTTGGCGTTAAGGTTTCAAATAAAAACAGCAATGAAGAAATATATGCTGACCACACCGTTGTTGCAACCGGCAGACGAGGTGCAGACTGGCTTGAACAGCTTTGCACGGATCACGGAATCGCCCATCAGCCGGGAACGGTAGATATCGGTGTTCGTGTTGAGGTCAGAAACGAGGTTATCGAAAAGGTAAACAAGGTGCTGTACGAATCAAAGCTTGTGGGCTATCCCAAGCCGTTTAAAAACAAAGTGCGCACCTTCTGCCAGAACCCCGGCGGCTTTGTTGCGCAGGAAAATTATGACAACGATTTAGCCGTTGTAAACGGTCATTCATACAAGGAACTTAAGAGCGACAACACAAACCTTGCCATCCTTTGCTCACACAACTTTACAGAGCCGTTCAATCAACCGATTGCATATGCGCAAAAGGTTGGCGAGCTTACAAATATGCTTGGTGCAGGCCACATTCTTGTTCAGCGCTTCGGGGATATTTTGGACGGCAAAAGAACATGGCAAAAGGAGCTTTCACGCTCAAACCTCAAGCCCACACTTCCCGATGCCGTTGCAGGCGATATTACAGCCGCAATGCCATACAGAGCCATGATAAACATTATTAATTTTATACAGGCAATGGATCATGTTGTGCCCGGCTTTGCCTCCCCCGAAACCCTGCTTTACAGCCCCGAGCTGAAATTCTATTCCAACAGAGTTAAGATGGACACTGAATTCAACACGAACATCAAGGGACTTCACTGTCTCGGCGATTCAAGCGGATGGACAAGGGGGCTTATGATGGCAAGCGTTCACGGTGTATTAATGGGCAGAATACTTGCATAAAAATAAGACGTAGGGTTTGGCGTCCTCGACGAACCGTGAAAGGCATCTTTCGATTGAAAGATGCCTTTTTTTATAATTCAATTGTTTTTGTTGCAATTGTTTCTCTGAATGCACTGTCGTGCTCAACAAAAATCATGGTCGGCGAAAAATTTCCGATAAGCTGTTCAAGCTGCATACGGGAATAAACATCAATAAAATTCAACGGTTCATCCCATACGTATAAATGTGCCTTTTCGCAAAGGCTTTTTGCAAGAAGTACCTTTTTCTTCTGTCCCTCAGAAAAATTCCGCATATCGCCAAAAAACCGGGCTTCATTAAAATCCAGCTTGCTCAGAACGGTTTTAAAAAGCCCTTCATCCATATTATTCCTATAAGCAAAATCCGATATACTTCCTCTCAGCTGTGAGGTATCCTGCGGAACATAGGAAACAACAAGATTTGAACCGATTTGAACCTTTCCGGTATGCGCAATGCTTTCCCCTGCAAGAAGCTTTAAAAGACTGCTTTTTCCGCTTCCGTTTTTGCCGCTAAGCGCTATTCTGTCTCCCCTGTTAATTGTAAATGAAACAGGTCTGCATACAGACCTTCCGTCATAAGACACAGTCACATCGGAAAAAACAGCAAGCAAATCGGAATGATAGCTTACCGGAAAAAGCTTCAGCTCCTCTGCTGCTTCTGCATTCTTTAACAGCCCTGATTTCTGCTCTATTGCCTGCTCCGTTCTTGCTTCAATTGCCTTGGATCGCTTCATCATTTTGGCAGCCTTGTGACCGACAAAGCCTTTATCATATGCGCCCGTCTTTGAAGCCTCTACACGATCAGACCACATTGCCGAGCGCCTTGCAGCCTGCCGAAGCTGCCTGATGCTCTTTTGCAGTCTTGCATTTTGAGCAGCTTCAAATTCATTCTGCCTTTCAAAATTTGTCATAAACGAAGAAAAATTCCCACTCTGTACTTCAATGCTCGATCGGTTCAGAGATAATATATGATCCACACAAGCATCTAAAAACTGGCGGTCATGCGAAACCAATATAAACCCCCTTTTCCTTTTAAGGTAATTGGCAACCTGAGCTCTTGCTTTTGCATCCAGATGATTGGTTGGCTCATCAATTAACAGAAAATGACCCTCATTCAGAAACAATGCGGCAAGCAGTGCCTTTGTCTGTTCCCCGTTTGAAAGTGTTTCAAATGCACGGTAAAGCACATCCGTTTCAACATCAAGCATGGATAATTCACGCATAATTTCCCATTCCTCTGCAAGAGGGCAAACCTCTTGCAGTATATCCATCGTAAGCATCGCCTTATCTGCAACGTGAAAAGGAAAATAATCAAACTGAACAGAGGATATTATCTTTCCGCTGTATTCATACTTTCCCAGAAGAAGATTTAAAAAGGTTGTTTTTCCTCTTCCGTTCCTGCCCACAAAGCCAAGCTTCCAATCCGTATC
>DESD01000006.1:0-318 GCA_002361935.1 Ruminococcaceae bacterium UBA3323
AATAAATTATTTATAAAATTGTAATCAATTACAAGAATATAACTAAAAATCTTATAAAACTGATTATAAAAATTCATAGTATCATTCTCCCTTCGTAAAAATGTAGTTCAAAATTTTTTCTTAATCAAATTTAAAATAACATAAGCTCATTCCCCCTGCAAAATCAGGAAAAATGAGCAAAAAAATGCAGTCATTCTAAGAAAAACTTAAAATAACTGCATATCAAAATATAACTTAAAGTAAAAATAACTGTTATCAGTATACTATTACACTCAAATTTTGTCAAGAACTTTTTAATTTAATAAAAAATATATTCTT
>DESD01000006.1:556-865 GCA_002361935.1 Ruminococcaceae bacterium UBA3323
TAATAAAAAATATATTCTTAATTGATTATTTGAAAAATAAAGGAAGCTTTTCAAGGAAGATTATATCATCTCTGTCAGCTGCATCCCCCTCAGCAAGAGGTGCGGCGCAGGCAACTATGTTACCATTGAATGCTTCAACAACCTTCACAGCAGCCGCAAGTGACTCACCTGTTGAAATAACATCATCCAAAACAAGCACTCGCTTGCCTTTAATTAAGTCACCGTCCTCATGGCCAAGATAGAGATACTGCTCTTTTTTAGTTGTTATAGAGCTTACCGGAACGGCAACAGGATTATCCATATAAACCT
>DESD01000006.1:1150-6187 GCA_002361935.1 Ruminococcaceae bacterium UBA3323
CAACAGGATTATCCATATAAACCTTAACGCCCTTGCGGATAACTATGTACTTCTTCCCGCTTTGCCTACTCATTTCATAAGCAAGCGGAATACTCTTTGCTTCGGGAGTTACGATATAATCAAACTCAGGGCATTTTTTTATAAGCTCTGCTGCACACTTTTCCGTTAATTCAACATCGCCGAAAAGAATAAAGGCAGCAATATCCAGATGATCACTTACAGGAAATTTCTTAAGCTCTCTTTCTATGCCGGCAATTTTCAGTTTATAGGTATCGCTCATAAAATCTTTTCCCCCAATTCTGTTCCGCCGACTACATGAAAGTGAAGATGCATAACCGTCTGCCCCGCATCGTCACCGCAGTTATTTATAATCCTGTATGAATCAATACCCTGGGATTTTGCAATTTCAGGTATTTTTTCAAAAATATGTGCAACAAATTTACTGCTTTCGGCACTGATTTCATTCACGTTTTCAATATGTTCTTTCGGAACAACAAGAAAATGAACAGGCGCAACCGGATTTATGTCTTTAAAAGCATAAATCATTTCATCTTCATAAACCTTTGTGCTTGGAATATTTCCATTTATTATTTCACAAAACAAACACATACTAATCCCCTTATTTTATAAATCCTTTTATAATATCAACTGCGGAATTCATTGCGGCATCAAGCTTGGAAATGTCTTTTGCTCCTGCCATAGCGGAATCAGGTCTTCCACCGCCACCGCCGCCTGCAAGCTTAGCAATTTCTCTTACAACATCGCCGGCTTTAATCCCCTTTGCAATTGCCTCTTTACCACACACAGCAACAATAGAGGCCTTTTCTCCGTTAACGCCTGCAATAACTCCAACAATGTTTTCGCCATTATTTTTAAGATCATCACCCATGGAACGAAGCGCATCAGGTGTTGAACCGTCAACCATTGCAATATAAACATCCAATCCGTCCACATCAACCGGCTTTGAAAACATATCTGCACTTTTAAGCTTTGTAAGCTCAGCATTAAGCGCCTGAATTTCCTTATCCTTTGTTTTATTTTCAGCAACGATTGTATCAATCTTTTCCTTAACGTCATTTATACCTGTTTTAAGAGCGGCAGCAGAAAGCTTAATAATACTTTCATTAACCTTATAGCTCATAATCAGGTTTGTGCCCGTAACAGCAGTAATTCTGCGTACACCGGCAGCAACAGATGATTCACTGATGATTTTAAACAGGCCGATCTGACCGCTGTTTGAAACATGCGTACCACCGCAGAATTCAGTTGAAAAATCCCCCGCCTTAACAACTCTTACAATATCTCCGTACTTTTCGCCGAAAAGCATCATTGCACCCATTTTCTTTGCTTCTTCAATGGGCATTTCAAGGCTTTCAACAGGTGTTGCACTCATAATAAACTGATTTACGATATACTCTACTTTTGCAATCTCATCGTCAGATAATGCACTGAAATGCGTGAAATCAAATCTTACCTCATGAGCATTTACAAGCTGACCGGCCTGCTCAACATGGGTTCCGAGAACCTCTCTGAGGGCAGCCTGAAGCAAATGTGCAGAAGTATGATTTCTTTTAATCATATCTCTTAATTCAGCATTAACGGCAGCCTTAACCGTGTCTCCGACACAGATAACACCACGGTCAGTCTTTCCGGAATGAAGATAAATCCTATCTGCATTTTTTGTTGTATCGGCAACAAGGAAGGTGCCGTTTTCAGTTGAAATAACACCGCTGTCGCCAACCTGTCCGCCGCTTTCGGCATAGAAAGGTGTTTTATCAAGAACAAGGATTCCCTCTTCGTCAGCGCCAAGCATATCCTTGATTTCCCCATCGGCAATAACAGCTAAAACCTTTGCCTCACATGTATAATCGGTATATCCGGTAAATTCGGTTTCCTGAGCATCAATTTTAATATTTTCGCTGATCCATGCATCTGTATCCGCATCTTTTCTTGCAGCACGGGCAGTACGCTTTTGTTTTTCAAGAAGCGCATTAAACTGATCCTCGTCAACCGTTAAGCCCTTTTCTTCCAAAATGTCTTTCGTTAGATCAAGCGGAAAACCGTAGGTATCATTCAGCTTGAATGCATCTTCACCGCTGAATACTTTTCCGTCCAGCTTGCTGATATATTCTTCAAGAAGTGCAAGTCCGCTGTCTATTGTTTTACCGAAGGACTCTTCCTCCGAAAGCATAACTTTTTTGATAAGCTCTCTTTTGGCATCCAGATAATCATAGGCTGTCAGATTTTCGTCAATAACAGTATCTACTACATTGTAAAGGAACGGCTCATTTACACCTAAAAGTCTGCCGTGACGGCAGGCGCGCCTTATAAGACGGCGAAGAACATATCCTCTGCCGTTATTAGACGGTATAACGCCGTCTCCAATCATAAATACCGAAGAGCGGATATGATCTGTTATAACTCGAAGAGAGATATCATTCTTTTCGTCATCGTGATACTTTACATGTGCAATACCTGAAATCTTCTTCATAATATTTTGAACAGTGTCTACTTCAAAAAGATTGTCAACCCCCTGCATCATACATGCAAGACGTTCAAGGCCCATACCTGTATCTATATTCTTCTGAGATAATTCGGTATAATTGCCGTTTCCGTCATTATTAAACTGGCTGAAAACATTATTCCAGATTTCGGTATATCTGTCACATTCGCATCCGGGCTTGCAATCCGGGCTGCCGCAGCCGTATTTTTCTCCGCGGTCAAAATAGATTTCACTGCAGGGACCGCAGGGACCCTGGCCGTGTTCCCAGAAATTATCTTCCTTTCCGAGTCTTACAATATGTGAAGGATCAACCCCGACCTCTTTCGTCCAGATGTCGTAGGCTTCATCATCATTTTCATAGATAGTAACCCAAAGCAATTCCTTTGGCATTTCAAGAGTTTCGGTTAAAAACTCCCAAGCCATCTGTGTTGCTTCATGCTTGAAATAATCGCCGAAGCTGAAATTTCCGAGCATTTCAAAATAGGTTCCGTGTCTTGCTGTTTTGCCGACACGCTCAATATCCGGTGTACGAATACATTTCTGGCAGGTTGTTACGCGCTTTGACGGAGGAGTAACCTCGCCCGTAAAATATTTTTTCATCGGCGCCATACCGGAGTTTATAAGAAGAAGGCTTTTATCGTTATTCGGTATAAGAGAATAACTCGGCAAACGCAAATGCCCCTTGCTTTCAAAAAAAGATAAATATTTTTCTCTTAAGTCATTTAAAGATGTCCATTCCATTATTTATACTACCTCAGTTTCTAAAAAGTGAAAAAGATAAATTTTTACACCATCGGGCAATTAAGAATAATCAAAAAACGATTTAAATTCACTGATAAGCCGCCGATTTGTGTTAAAAATCCGCAGCATCTTGGCTGACTTTGATTTTCTTTATCGCCTAAACAAAAGTTCAAGGGCAACCAAAAGGAGCTGCCCTTAAATTTCTGCTTAATTAAAGTTTCTCAACAAGCTTTTTAAGCTCTAACATTTCTTCTTTGGTAAATGTTAAACCTTTGCTCATCTTTGAATGATCAGGAGACCAATCTCTTACATCTATCTTAGGCTCACGACCATTCCAAGATATCATATTAACTTCCCTTGTCCATCCACGAGCAGTTTCTGAAATAACGCCTACATGCTCTGTAATTTCATATTTGATTTCCGGCATTTTTACCCCTCCTTTTCTTATGTATTACCAGTATCAAATTTTTAAAAATATTGTAAAAAACAAAAATTCTGTAATTTATAAACTATCAACAATTTCCTTTGTATCTCTTGCAATCATAAGTTCCTCATTTGTTGCAAGGATGAATACACGAACTTTATCATTCGGATTCGTAAGCTCAGCTTCAGCACCCTTAACCGTTTTCTGGTTAACAGATTCGTTGATGCTTACACCAAGATATCCAAGATAAGAGCAAACCTTTGAGCGAAGCCAGAAACCGTTTTCTCCGATACCGCCTGTAAATACAATTGCATCAACACCATTCATTGCTGCAACATAAGAACCGATATACTTAGCAATCTGATATGCCTGCATTTCATGGGCAAGTATTGCTCTTTCATCACCGGCATTCTGATTAGCCGTTACGTCACGGTCATCCGAATAGCCGCCTGAAATAGCGCTTACGCCCGATTGCTTATTAAGAATTTCCTCTATCTGCTTCGGAGAAAGATCAAGCTTTTCCTGAAGGAAAGTTACAACCGACGGATCAACTCCGCCCGAACGGGTACCCATCATAAAGCCGTCAACAGGTGTAAAGCCCATTGAGGTATCAATTACCTTGCCGTATTTAACAGCAGCAATTGAAGAGCCGTTTCCGAGATGGCAGGTAATGATTTTAAACTTGTCAATCTTATCCCCCATAAATTCCGCACATCTCTGGCTTACGAATTTATGAGATGTTCCGTGAAATCCATAACGGCGAATTCCGAACTTTTCATAGTATTCATAAGGCAAAGCATACATATAAGCCATAGGCGGCATTGTGCTGTGGAAGGCTGTATCAAACACAGCAACCTGCGGAACATCAGGCCCAACAACAGACAGGCAGGCCTGATAGCCCTGAAGATTTGCAGGGTTATGAAGCGGAGCAAGAGGACTCAGCTCCTCAACATCGGCAACAACCTTATCATTAATAAGTGTGCTTTTTGTATATTTATCTCCGCCCTGTACAAAGCGGTGACCGATAGCATCAACCTCATCAAGGGAATCAATAACCTTATGCTCCCCTGACGTTAACAAATCCTTAACTGTATTGAAAGCATCTGTATGAGTTGGGATTTCTTTTGTAGAAATATACTGCTCACCGTTTACTTTGTAAATCACATTATCCTCATCGCCATTGATTTTAAGACCAATTCTTTCAATGGCACCTTTACAGATAACCGATTCATCCTCCATATTAATCAACTGGAATTTTAAAGATGAACTGCCGCAGTTGATAACAAGAATTTTCATAAATATATCCTCCGCATATTGCAATTTAAATTATATTATATATAATAATATATATATATTTATTAGTCAAGAT
>DESD01000008.1 GCA_002361935.1 Ruminococcaceae bacterium UBA3323
CAGTTACAAGCTGATGAAAACAACGTCATCAACATCCTTTACAACAGCGGTAGCGGCAAAGGGAAAAACCTACAGCTACAAGGTAAGGGCAGTAACAAGTAAAAACAAGAATGCCACCTCAAGCTACAGCAATGTTGTAAGTGCGAAAAGAAAATAAAGATTTTTAATAAACTGTAAAATTCACAAAAATAGCAGAACTTTATTGTTCTGCTATTTTCATTTTAACCATTTTATGGTACAATTGTTCAGGTGAAAATTATGGCAGAAGCAGTGCTTGAAAATTTAATAGGCACGATTGAGGAGATAACGTATTTCAACAGTGAAAACGGCTATACGGTTATGGTTGTTTCCTCTGAGGGTGAGCCGATTACCGTTGTCGGAAGCTTTCCGGAGCTTGCCGAGGGTGTAGAGGTGCGCCTTATGGGCGAATGGGTGAATCATTCAACCTACGGCAATCAGTTTAAGGCAAGTCTTATAGAGCAGACTCTGCCTGAAAATGAAGCAGGGATTCTGCGCTATCTTGCAAGCGGAATCATCAAGGGTATAAGAGAGGCAACTGCCGTTAAAATTGTTGAAGCGTTTGGCAGGGAAGCCTTTGATGTTATTGAAAATGATGTGGACCGCCTTTCCTCTGTAAAGGGAATCAGCAAGCCGAAGGCCCGTAAAATTCAGCAGGAATTCAAGGCTCAGTTTGCTTCAAGAGAAACAATTGCGGCATTAACAAAGCTTGGTTTATCACAGGCGGAGGCGTTTAAGGCGTATAATATGTTTCAATCCGCTGCTTATGATATTATTTCCGATAATCCCTTTGCTTTTGTTTGTGAAAACGGGTATTCCTTTGATCGTGCAGAGGAGATTGCCGATAATATCAATTCCCCGGATTTGTTTGATTACAGATGCCAGGCATGTGTTACATATATTGTTCGCCATAATCTGGATAACGGGCATACCTGTCTGCCGAGAACGGCAGTTTTAAAATCTGCAATGAATTATCTTGACTGCTCTGCAGACAATGCCGAAATTGCAATTGACAATGCTTTGCAGGGTCAGCAGCTTGTTTCTGCTGAAATAAACGGAAAGGAATTCCTTTTTACCCCTGAAATTTATGATGCCGAAACTGCAGTTGCAGACAGGATTAAGGTTATGGTTAATTATCCGCCAAGGCAGATTCAGGTTGATTCCTATGAAATTTTAACATTTGAGCAGAGCAATGACATTGAATTTGATGATAAACAGAGAGCTGCAATTGAAATTGCAGTAAATCAGGGTATGCTTATTTTAACAGGCGGACCGGGTACGGGTAAAACCACAACCGTGCGCGGCATTATTGCGCTTATGAAAAGCAGGGGCATGAACGTTGCCCTTGCCGCACCGACAGGAAGAGCCGCAAAAAGAATGAGCGAGCTTACAGGCTTTGATGCAAAAACCATTCATCGTCTGCTTGAGGTTGAGTACAAGGACGGTGCAACCGAGCCTTCCTTTGTATATAACAGAAAAAACAAACTGGATGTGGATGCTGTTATTATTGATGAGCTTTCCATGGTGGATATTAAGCTGTTTGACAGCTTTCTTGAAGCACTGCCGATGAGTGCAAGGCTGATTATGGTTGGCGATAAGGATCAGCTTCCTGCCGTAGGTGCCGGTAATGTGCTGAAGGATTTAACGGAAAGCGGATTGATACCTGTTGTTGAGCTTGATAAAATCTTCAGGCAGGCAATGGAAAGCCTGATTGTAACCAATGCGCACGAGGTTGTTAAGGGCAATATGCCGGATATGTCGCATAATGATATTCATTCCGATTTTTTCCTTCTGAAAGAAAATGCACCTTATAATGCTTCAAAAAAGATTGTGGATCTTGTTACCCGCCGTCTGCCGGCAAGCTATGGCTATGATGTTTTAACGGATATACAGGTGCTTTGCCCCAGCAGAAAGGGCGATGTAGGCACGGAAAATCTGAATTTTCTTTTGCAGCAGAAGCTGAATCCTGCTTCAAGGGAAAAGGCTGAAATAAAGCATAACGGCTATGTTCTTCGTGAAGGTGATAAGGTTATGCAGATTAAAAACAATTATGACGTTCCGTGGTTTAAATCAGGAGAAAACGGCACAGGGGTTTTCAACGGCGATATCGGAATATTAACAAATATTGATAAGGCAAACGATATTCTGAATGTTCGCTTTGATGACAGAGAGGCTATGTATTCGCTTGAAAGTGCAAAGCAGCTTGAGCTTGCCTATGCAATGACGGTTCATAAAAGCCAGGGCTCTGAATTTGAGGCGGTTGTTATGCCTGTGCTTGCAACACCGCAGAAGCTGTGCTACAGAAATCTGTTTTATACGGCATTGACAAGGGCAAAAAATCTTATTGTACTGGTAGGCAATGAAAAGTCGGTTAAGGCAATGGTTGAAAATGATAAGGAAACAAGGCGGTACAGTGCACTGGGCTATTTTTTAACTGTTGACAATAATCCGTTCTTGGAGTAACATTTATTATATATTTAATGGTTTTAATTTGTTTTAAGGAAATGAAAGTATGTTTGGTTACGATTTAGGTATAGACTTGGGTTCAAGCTCAATTGTTATAACAGTTCCCGGCAAGGGTGTTGTAGTGAATGAGCCGTCCTATGTTGCTTATGATACGGAAACGGAAAAAATATTATATGCAGGCAGACGCGCTTATTATCTTGAAGGCAGAGAGCCGGACGGTGTAACGGTTATTCAGCCGATTGTAAACGGCGCCGTAACGAATTATTCCATTGCACAGCAAATGGTTAAATTCTTTATGGATAAGGTTATCGGAAAAAGCCTTTTCAAGCCAAGGGTTGTTGCATCCATTTCTGCATTAAGCACGGATGTTGAGAAAAGAACACTTGTTTCCGTTATCATAACGGCAGGGGCAAGGTCTGTATGCCTTGTTGAGGAAGCACTGTGCGCCGCTTTCGGAGCAGGAGTTGATCCGCTTCTTCCTGCAGGCGTGTTTGTTATAGATATCGGCGGCGGAACAACGGATATGGCGGTTGTAAGCCAGGGCACGATGAATCAGGTTGAAACACTCCGCCTTGCCGGAAATCACTTTGACGATGAAATAACTAAGTATCTGCATGATAAGTATGGTATTCTGATTGGCAAGCGGACTGCCGAAGAGGTTAAGAAAAACATAGGCGGTGCTGTTCCCCGCCAAGAGGATGTTGTTATGCAGGTTAAGGGCAGAGATATGGTAACGGGGCTTCCGGGTGTAGCTGAAATAACCGGAAATGAGCTCTATGCGTGCTTAAAACCGCTTTTTGACCAGCTTTCGAATTCTGCCATTGCTTTGTTTGAAAGAACTTCTCCGCAGCTTATGGCGGATATTACATCGGGCGAAGTTATTTTAACGGGCGGAAGCTCGGAATTATACGGAATTGACAGAATGTTTTCAGAGGCGCTTAATCTTGACGTTACGATTGCTCCGAGAGCAGAGCTCTGCGTTGCCAAGGGAGCAATGGTTGCTCTTAACAAAATGCATCTTCTGGATCAGTATGGCTACCGTTTCAGAACAAAGCAGGATGTAAGAATAAAATAAACAGGAGGGAAACAGGAGGACAAATATGAAAAACGAAAATGAAAATATACTGGATAAGATTTCACGCTTTTCATTTATATCAGCCATAATCGGGGTCTGCACAATCGGAATATGCCCTGCCTTCGGTGTTATAGGGATTGTTGCTCCGCTTGTTATGAAAAATAAAGGAGCAGAGCTTTCCGATGAAACAAAATCCCGAAATAAAAAGGCAGTCATTGCAGGGGGTATTTCGCTTGCGATGTTTGTTGTTGATTTGGTTATAATTGTTTATGCAAATTCAAAATTGGGTTGGTTTTAATCGCAGTATTATTTAAGGAGTGGCTATGCCACTCCTTTTTTTGTGCAAAAAATCTTGAAAAATGATAAATAATTATTGACAAACGATAATTTTAGTGTTATAACAAAGTTGAAAATAATTCTTTTGGAGGAAATTTTTATGTGGAATAAAGAAAAATCGGTTCGGTTTACACACTTTATGGTAAGGGTGTTTTATTTAATATTAACAGCTGTTGCTGCCATATCGGTTATTATTCCGGTAGCAGTAAAGGATTATGGATCATTGGCATTTTATGTCATACCGTTTTATATATCTGTTCCTGTGGGATATATAGCTCTTGTGTGTCTTGATAAGCTTTTAATTCATATAAAAAAAGGAATTGTGTTTGATTATAAAAATGTTAAGCTGTTAAGGCTGTTTAGTTGGCTTTGTTTTTTTGTGTGTGCAGTTACAATTCTGTTTGTTGCAGTTGTTATTCTAAGAATGTATCTCGATACAGTTGGTGCAATAAATGTATACTTTATAACGATTGCTGATTGGTATTATTCCGTTTTTGCATTTTGTGTTGCTGTTGCAGAGTTGTTTGTAGGTGTAGTGGTAAGAGTTGTTAAAAATATTTTTGAGACCGCAATAAAAATCAAAGAAGAAAATGAGCTTACGATATAGGAGGGCAATATGAGCATAGTTGTAAATCTTGATGTTATGCTTGCAAAGCGCAAAATGTCCTCGCTTGAGCTTGCAGAGAAAATAGGCATTACGCCGGCTAATTTATCCATTTTAAAAACTGGCAAGGCAAAGGCAGTTCGTTTTTCAACGCTTGAAGCAATATGCAGAGAGCTTGATTGCCAACCGGGGGATATTCTTGAATTTGTTGAGGAATAGTATATGAAAAGAACGGGGAATTTTCTATGAAGCTTTTGAAAGGCAACAGACGGATAAACAGAGATTTGGTTTTCAATTTAAAACTATTATGTGTTTCTCTGATATTCGGCGGCTATATGCTGATTGTATTTGCGCTTCCGCTCCTGCTTATAACAGCATTGCCGATATTGGCCTTGCTGAATATTCTGATTGCAGCAGCGGGAATTATTTTGGAAATATCAGGTCTTACAGAAAAGGCTATATTTAGAATGATAAGCGATATCTGTATGATAGCAGGCTTTGCCTGTTTTGTGTTTGTTATTTGCCGTATATTTGTCTGAAAAAGAGTGTAAAGGGGTTTGCCTTTGCACATTTCAAGGAATATGAAAAGCATTAAATTGTTTGAATCAAAATAAAAAAGCACTCTCATTTGAGAGTGCTTTTTTATTTTGTATTTGTTATTAATCGGGATAGCCGTTAGGATTCTGGCTCTGCCAACGCCAGCTGTCCTCGCACATTTCTTCAATATCTCTTTCAGCTTTCCAGCCAAGTTCTTTTAATGCCTTGCTCGGATCTGAATAGCAGGTAGCAAGATCGCCTGCACGGCGAGGCATAATCTGATACGGAATCTTCTGACCGGATGCTTTTTCAAAGGCTTTAACAACATCAAGCACGCTGTATCCCTTTCCTGTTCCAAGGTTATAAATGAAAAGTCCTTTTTCGCCGGCAACCTTTTCAACTGCCTTAACGTGACCGAGTGCAAGGTCAACAACGTGGATATAGTCTCTTACGCCTGTTCCGTCCGGTGTATCATAATCATCGCCGAAAACGCCGAGCTTCTCTCTTTTACCGATAGCAACCTGTGTAATATACGGCATAAGGTTGTTCGGAATTCCGTTCGGATCTTCACCCATTGTTCCGCTTTTGTGTGCACCGATCGGATTAAAGTAACGAAGAAGGCAGATAGACCATTCCTTGTCAGATACATATAAATCCTGTAAAATGCATTCAATCATAAACTTTGTTCTGCCGTATGGGTTTGTAACACCGCCAACCTGCATATCCTCTGTAAGCGGAGATACGTTATTCATGCCGTAAACAGTTGCTGATGAAGAGAACACGATTTTTTTGCACCCGTTATTTCTCATAACATCAAGAAGAACAAGTGTTCCGTTAATATTGTTGTCAAAGTATTCAAGCGGCTTCTGAACGCTTTCTCCAACGGCTTTTAAGCCTGCAAAGTGAATAACCGAATCGATTTTTTCCTTTTTGAAAATTGCATCCATTCCCTCATGGTTGCGGATATCACATTCATACCATTTGAAATCTCTGTTTGTAAGAGCCTTGATTCTGTCTATGCTTGATTTTTTGCAGTTGTAGAAATTATCAACAATTACAACATCAACGCCTGCATTCAAAAGCTCAACACAAGTGTGGCTTCCGATATATCCTGCTCCGCCTGTTACCAATACTGCCATAATGTAATCCTTCTTTCAAATACAATAATTTATTAAATTAATATGCCTTGCCCCAATAAAGCATGTGCTTTGCAGGCTTTCCGCAGCAAACGCATGTGTCTGCAAGCTGCTCCTGTTCAAGAGGAATACATCTTGATCCAACGCCTGTTGCTTCCTTAACCTTATCTTCACATTCTTCATCGCCGCACCACATAGCTTTAACAAAGCCGTCCCCGTTTTCTTCAAGAGCCTTTGTAATTTCATCAAGCGTTTTGCAGACATAGGTTCTGCGTTCTCTGTTTTCAAGAGCCGCATTGTAAATACCGTCTCTGACCTCCTGCAGCTTTTGCGGAATAATGGTTTCAAGCTCATCAAGAGAAACAAAGTTTTTTTCTCTGTTATGACGTGTTACGATAACACACTGGTTGTTTTCAATATCTTTAGGCCCGATTTCAAGCCTTATCGGAACGCCCTTCATTTCATATTCGGCAAACTTCCAGCCCGGTGTGTTGCTTGAAGCATCAATCTTTGCACGGCAGATTTTCTTTAATCTGTCACAAACTGCATTTGCCTTTTCAAGAACACCCTCCTTGTGCTGAGCCACAGGAACAACAATAACCTGTATAGGTGCTACAGCAGGCGGAAGAACAAGCCCATTGTTATCTCCGTGGGTCATAATGATAGCGCCGATCAGTCGGGTTGTCATGCCCCAAGAGGTCTGATGAGGATAAACAAGCTTGTTTTCCTTATCGGAATACTGAATTTCAAAGGCCTTTGCAAAGCCATCCCCGAAATAGTGGGAGGTGCCTGCCTGAAGTGCCTTGCCGTCGTGCATCAAGGCTTCAATGCAATATGTTCTTTCTGCACCTGCAAATTTATCGCTCTCTGTTTTCATACCCTGAACAACCGGAATTGCAAGATCCTTCTGGCAGAATTCCGTATACACATTAAGCATTTTTTCCGTTTCCTCAATAGCTTCTTCGGCTGTTGCGTGAAGCGTATGACCCTCCTGCCATAAGAATTCTCTTGAACGAAGGAAGGGGCGTGTTGTTTTTTCCCATCTTACAACGGAAACCCACTGATTGTAGAGCTTCGGCAAATCTCTGTATGAATGAACAACATTCTTGAAATGCTCACAGAAAAGAGTTTCCGAAGTAGGGCGAACACAAAGGCGTTCTTCCAGCTTTTCGCTTCCGCCGACAGTGACCCATGCACATTCGGGGGCAAAGCCCTCAACATGGTCTTTTTCTTTCTGCAAAAGGCTTTCGGGTATAAACATAGGCATGCAGACATTTTCATGCCCTGTATCTTTAAACATGGAATCAAGGATTTTCTGAATGTTTTCCCAGATTGCATAGCCGTACGGTCGGATAACCATGCAGCCCTTAACGCTTGTGTACTCAACAAGCTCTGCTTTTTTGCAAATATCGGTATACCATTTTGCAAAATCTTCGTCCATTGAGGTGATATCATCAACCATTTTCTTTTGATCTTTTGCCATATTAATTCACACAGCCTTTCTGGCTACAGATAATAATTAAAAATCACGGGCTTCCTTGTGTAGCCGGACAAGGCGTGATGTGAATTTAGTCATCTCAGAATTATGCCGCAGGCAAATTTTGAGGACAATCGGAATCGTGTGATTTTTCACATGATCCTTCTTTGGCATTTAACAGTTTTTGCTAAATACAATTATACGCCACTATTATAAACTAAATAATATAATATGTAAATATAGAATTTAGATAAAAAATTTATACAAAATGAATAATTATTCTATACAAAAGGTGAAAACTCTTTTAATTTGTTTCTTGCAAATGCAAAAATACAATGTTATAATGGGCTTAAATTTAAAAGCAAATATACTGTGGTTTAAGTGTTTTTGCAGTGTGAAAGGAAGTGATTTTATGTCTGCTTTCCCTTTGATGCCGGTAACTATGGATTTAAAAGAAGAGCTTATGGAACAGCTTGAGCTTGAAACGGTTTTTACGATACCGTATATCAATGTTGAGGTTGATGAATCAACTGTTGTTTCGTGGATAATTATGGCTGTATTAACTATTCTGGCTATTATTTTAACACGGAATTTAAAGGTTGAGGGCAAGCTTTCAAAAAGGCAGCTTATTCTTGAAGTATGCATGGAAAAGCTGATAAACTTTTTTGACGGAATCCTTGCGGGCAGAGGGAAAAAATATGCACCCTGGCTTATGAGCATGGCTATCTTTATTGGTGCTTCAAATATTATAGGCATATTCGGCTTTAAGCCCCCTACAAAGAGTATGCAGTCTACTGCTGCAATGGCAATAACAAGCATAATTCTTGTTGAATTCGCAGGTATAAGAGAAAGAGGCCTGAAAGGGCATTTAAAGGCCTTTGCAGAGCCTGTTTGGATTGTGGCGCCTATTAATCTGCTGGAGCTTATTATCAAGCCGCTTTCGCTTTGTATGCGACTTTTCGGTAATGTGTTGGGTGCGTTTATTATTATGGAGCTTCTGAAAAGCATTTTGGTTATTCAGATACTTCAGCTCCCGGCGGCATTCAGCCTGTATTTCGATTTATTTGATGGAATTTTACAGGCATATATTTTTGTATTCTTAACAGCTATGTATGTTCAGGAAGCTGTTGAAGTTGAATAAATAACGATTATTAATTATTTTTAAAGGAGAATTATTATGGGAATAGCAATCGGAGCAGCAATCGCTGTATTGGCAGGTATAGGTGCAGGTGTAGGTATCGGTATTGCAACCGGTAAGGCAGTTGAGGCAATTGCCCGTCAGCCTGAAGCAGCAGGTCAGATCAGAACAACTCTTCTTCTCGGTTGTGCACTTGCAGAGGCAACAGCCGTTTACGGTCTTGTTGCCAGCATCCTTATTATATTATTGGTTAAATAAGAGGAATTCCTTAAATCCTAAAAAGAAATTTAATGAAAGGAAAAACAGGTTATGCTCAAATTTAACTGGAATTTTCTTTTTATGCTTATTAACCTCGTAATTTTTTATCTGCTTATGAGAAAGTTTTTGTTTAAGCCTATTATGAAGGTTATGGACAAGCGTAAAGAGATGATTGAAAATCAGTTCAGCGATGCCGAAAAGGCAAACGAAGAGGCATTGAAGCTGAAAGAAGAATATGAAGGAAAAATTGAAAATATAAATACGGAGTCCGAGCAGCTGATAAGCGATGCAAAGCAATCCGCAAGAGCTGAATATGAAAAGATTATCGACAGGGCAGAGGCGGATGCCGAAAACATAAAGGCGGTTGCCAAAAAGCAGTCTGATGAAGCATGTGAAAATCAGCTCAGAAAAGCAAAAGAGGATATTGCCAATCTTGCTATCGAAACCGCTGAAAAGGTTTTGGGCAAAAGTGTTTCCGCTGAAACAGACAGTGATATTTTCAATGAATTTTTAAATGAGGGCAGTGAAGAAAATGAATCTCAAAATTGATGATTATGTTAATACACTGCTTTCAAATGAAGTCAGTGTATCAGAGCTTGATAATGCAAAGAAAATTCTTTCTGCATCGGATGAATTAATGCAGATTTTGAACAGTCCGTCTGTTTCAAAGGATGAAAAGAAAAAAGTTGTTGATGAAATTTTTTCAACAGCTGTTAAATCGCTTGTTCTTCAGCTTTCCGAAGAATGCAGGGCTGATGAATTAGGTGCGGTTATTGATGCTTATTCAGCCGCATTGGACAGGAAGAATAAGGTTGCAAGAGCAACGCTTATCTGTGTAACGGAGCCGGATGAAAATCAGCTAAAGGGAATTGAAGAATTTGTTTGCAAAGAAGAGAATGCAGGCTCTGCAAAAATTGAAATTGTTAAGGATGACAGCCTGATAGGCGGATTTATTATCCGTATCGGCAATAAACAGTATGACAGAAGTCTGAAATCAAAAATCAGCAGCATTAAGGAAAAAATTGTTAATGATGCAAGAAGATCCTCATCTGTAGACACGGACGGAATCATCTCTATTCTCAGAAGTGAAATTAAGGATTTTGATTTTGAAACAAACAGTGAAGAGGTTGGCTCTGTTATCAGAGTAGGCGATGGTATCGCAACCATTCATGGGCTGGATCATGTAATGTACGGTGAAATCGTTGTGTTTGACTGCGGCATTAAGGGTATGGTTCAGGATATTAAGCGTTCAACAGTCGGCTGTATTGTTTTCGGCAATGATAATGAAATTCACGAGGGCTCCAAGGTTCGCAGAACGCATAAAAATGCCGGTGTTCCTGTTGGCGAAGCCTTTATCGGAAGAATTGTAAATTCACTCGGTGAAGCAATCGACGGCAAGGGTGATATTGTTTCCGATGAATTCAGATTAATTGAAAATCCTGCTCCGTCTATTGTTGAAAGAAAATCTGTTTCCGAGCCTCTTGAAACGGGAATCCTTTCCATAGATTCCATGTTCCCGATAGGCAGAGGACAGAGAGAGCTTATTATTGGTGACAGACAAACAGGAAAAACCTCTATTGCCATTGATACAATTATCAACCAGAAGGGCAAGAATTGTATTTGTATTTACAATGCAATCGGCCAAAAGGCATCAACAGTTGCAAAGCTTGTAAGCACGCTTGAAAAGAACGGTGCTATGGATTATACAATCATTGTTTGTTCAACGGCCTCCGATTCAGCGTCTTTGCAGTATATTTCCCCGTATTCAGCAACGGCTATTGCAGAATACTTTATGCATAAGGGCAGGGACTGCCTTATCGTTTATGATGATTTAAGCAAGCACGCTGTTGCTTATCGTGCACTTTCCCTTTTGCTTGAGCGTTCCCCGGGCCGTGAAGCTTATCCGGGAGATGTATTCTATCTTCATTCAAGGCTTTTGGAGCGTTCCTCCCGTCTTTCCGATGAGCTTGGCGGAGGCTCCATAACAGCACTTCCGATTATTGAAACACAGGCAGGAGATGTGTCTGCTTATATTCCAACCAATGTTATATCCATTACGGACGGTCAGATTTTCCTGGAAAGCGATTTGTTTTTCAGCGGTCAGCGTCCTGCTGTTAATGTCGGTCTGTCTGTATCCCGTGTCGGCGGTGCGGCACAGACAAAGGCTATGAAAAAAGCAGCAGGCTCTCTTCGAGTGGATCTTGCACAGTACCGTGAAATGGAAGTGTTTACGCAGTTTTCATCCGATCTTGATGAAGAAACCAAAGCAGGTCTTGCTTATGGCAAGGGACTTATGGAACTTTTAAAACAGCCGCTTACGCATCCGCTTTCACTTGCTCAGCAGGTGATTACGCTTGTTGCTGCAATTGGCAAAAGGTTTGTTGATGTTCCTGTCAGCGAAATTAAAAAGTATCAGGGCGAAATGCTTGAATACTTTGAAAATTCTTATTTTGAAATTATCAGCGAAATTGATGATAAAAAGGTGCTTACCGATGAACTTAAGGATAAAATTCTTAAGGCAGTTGATGATTTCAGAAAGGTAAAAAATGGCTAACGCAAGAGAAATTCTAAGCAGAATAAAGTCTATTAAAGACACCAAGAAAATAACAAATGCTATGTATATGGTTTCTTCTTCCAAGCTTCAGAAAGCAAAAAAGGATTTGCAAAATACAGAGCCGTATTTCCTTGAAATGCAGGAAAGTATATCAAAAATCCTCAATTTTGCCCCGGAGGTCGGCAGTAAGTTTTTTGACCAGCGTGAGCAAAAAAAGGGTGCAGACAGAAGAATCGGCTATCTTGTTATAACTGCGGATAAGGGACTTGCAGGCGCTTATAATCATAATGTTATCAGAATGGCGGAGGAGATTTCTCTTAACGAAGAGGAAGATATGCTCTTTGTTGTAGGTCAGGTCGGAAAGCATTATTTTGAAAAGCAGAGTATTCCGATTGATATTAATTTCAATTATACAGCGCAGAATCCTTCCATGAACCGTGCAAGGCATATTGCCGAAAAGCTTTTAGAGCTTTTTCTGGAAGAAAAAATTGATGAGGTTTATGTAATTTTTACAAGAATGGTGAATTCAATGACGGTTGAGCCGGTGTTCAAAAAAATTCTTCCGTTGAAAGAAATGCAGTCTGAAGAATCCGAAAAGAGCAGCCATTATGATAATGCAAGGTTTGAGCCCGATGTTCAAACCGTTTTCGATACTATCGTTCCGAATTATGTTGCCGGCTTTATTTACGGTGCATTGATTGAATCCTATTGCAGCGAGCATAATTCAAGAATGATGGCAATGCAGACGGCAACGGATGCTGCAACAGATATGATAAAGCAGCTTGGAATTCAGTATAACCGTGCAAGGCAGGCTGCAATAACGCAGGAAATAACCGAGGTTATTGCAGGCTCCAAAGCACAAAAAAATAAATAATTAATGCCGCTTTTGCGGTTTGTGTTAGGAGGAAATCCTAAATGAATAATGGTAAAATAGTTCAGATAATGGGCCCTGTTGTTGATGTTGAGTTCAACGGTGTTCTTCCGAAGCTGAAGGATGCCCTGGAGGTTGAAGTAAACGGCAGAAGGCTTGTGATGGAGGTTTCTCAGCATATCGGAAACAAAACAGTAAGATGTGTTATGCTTTCCGCTTCTGAGGGGCTTCATAAGGATATGGAGGTTATTGCCGGGGGCGGCTCTATTTCTGTTCCTGTGGGCAGAAAATGCCTTGGCAGACTTTTTAATGTTGTTGGTGAGCCGATAGACGGGCTTGGGGATTTAAACGATGCAGATCATTGGGAAATCCACAGAAATCCGCCAAGCTTTGAAGATCAGTCTGCAAATGTTGAAATTCTTGAAACGGGTATCAAGGTTATAGACCTTTTAACGCCTTATGTTAAGGGCGGTAAAATCGGCCTTTTCGGCGGTGCCGGTGTTGGTAAAACCGTTTTAATTCAGGAACTTATAACAAATATTGCAAATGAACACGGCGGATATTCAATATTTACGGGCGTAGGTGAGCGTTCAAGAGAGGGTAATGACCTTTGGAATGAAATGAAGGAATCCGGTGTTATTGATAAAACAGCGCTTGTTTTCGGTCAGATGAATGAACCGCCGGGAGCCCGTATGCGTGTTGCAGAAACAGGACTTACAATGGCAGAATATTTCCGTGATGTACAGCATCAGGATGTGCTTTTGTTTATTGATAATATTTTCCGTTTTGTTCAGGCAGGCTCTGAGGTTTCGGCTCTTCTTGGCAGAATTCCGTCTGCCGTTGGCTATCAGCCGACGCTTGCAACCGAAATGGGCGAGCTTCAGGAAAGAATTGCTTCCACTAAAAATGGTTCTATCACATCGGTTCAGGCAGTTTATGTTCCTGCCGATGATTTAACAGACCCTGCACCTGCAACAACCTTTGCGCATCTTGATGCTACAACGGTTCTTTCAAGAAAAATTGCCGAAAAAGGTATTTATCCTGCTGTTGATCCTCTGGAATCAAACAGCCGTATTCTTGAAGCAGATACGGTAGGTGAAGAGCATTATAACGTTGCCAGAAGAGTTCAGGAGTATTTGCAGAAATATAAAGAGCTGCAGGATATTATTGCTATTCTTGGTATGGAAGAGCTTTCCGAAGAGGATAAAACAACTGTATTCCGTGCAAGAAAAATTGAAAAATTCCTTTCTCAGCCGTTCCATGTTGCAGAAATGTTTACAGGTTTGAAGGGTGTTTATGTTCCTGTTGCCGAAACAGTAAAGGGCTTTAAGGCTATTCTTGACGGTGAGGTTGATGATGTGCCCGAGGCTGCCTTTTTCAATGCAGGCACAATTGATGATGTGCTTGAAAAGGCAAAGAATATGAACTGAGAGGCGGTATATGATGAAAACTTTTAAGCTTAGAATTGTTGCGTCAAATAAAGTTTTCTATGATGGTGAATGCCAATGTCTTACGATTCCGTATATAGATGGCGGTGCAATGTCTTTTCTTGCAAACCACGAAAATGTTGTTATCCCTCTTGATAATGGAGAAATGAAGATAAAAACAGACAAGGATGAGGTTATAGAAGCCTTTGTCGGTGATGGTTTCATTGAATTTCTGAATAATGAGGCGCTTATTGTATGTGTTTCGGCCGAACTTCCCGATGAAATTGATAAACGGCGTGCTGAAGAAGCTAAAATTCGTGCAGAGGAAGACTTGCGCCAAAGGCAAAGTCAAATTGAATACAGCGTTTCAAAAGCAAACCTGTCAAGGGCAATGGAAAGAATTAAGGTTAAAAACAGGCATGAAATCTGAATGGAGGGAAGCATATTTCTGTGCTTCCCTAATTTATATATAAGGAGAAACAAAATGGCAGTTAAACTTATAGCAATGGATCTGGACGGAACACTTATGGCTCCGGATCATATAACGGTAACCGAAAAAACAAAGGCAGCTTTGGAAAAGGCGCATGATATGGGTATTAAAACGGTTATCGCAACAGGCAGAACGCTTTCTGTTATCCATGATGTGCTTGAACAGGTGCCGTTTATTGATTATGTTATCTATTCAAATGGAGCTGTGGTGTATGACAGATGTAAAGGTATAAACATTTACACGAATTTCATGCCGGCTGATACTGTTGAAAAAGTGGTTGATATTCTGGAAAGCTATCCTGTTTATTATGAGCTTTATGCCAATGGCAGCTCCAATACCCAGAAAAGCAAGGCGGTATTCTTTAAAAACAAGGATTTGCCTGCGGAATTTCTTGATTTCTATATGCAAAGCCTTGTAAATCATGATAATTTAAGTGAATTTGCAAAGAATAATGATATAGAAAAAATTAATTTGTTTTATTTTGACGGCGAATTCTATGATGAAATCAAGGATAAATTATTTGCTATTGAGAATATAGACAGAACATCCCCTGTTTCCGGTGATATTGAAATGACCTTTAAAGGGGTTAATAAGGGTGCTGCGCTGGACAATATGTGTAAAGAACTGTGCTTTACACCTGACGAGGTGATGTCTTTCGGCGATGCAGACAATGATATTGAAATGCTGCAGTTTGCAGGCTATGGAATTGCTATGGGAAATGCTTCGGAGGATTGTAAAGCGGCAGCGAAATATGAAACATTATCAAATGGCGAGGATGGCATTGCAGCGGCTATAGAAAAATACATTTTTCATGCTTCAAAACCAAAGCTTCTTGTTTCTGCCTGTCTTTTAGGTGAAAACTGCAAGTATAATGGCAGCAATAATTATACGAAAGAAATTGCTGATTTAAAGGATAGGTTTGAATTAATTCCGATATGCCCCGAATGCTTCGGAGGACTTCCCATTCCGAGAGTTCCGAATGAAATAACAGATGGCAGAGCAATTTCAAAAAACGGCGAGGATTTTACCGCCGAATACCATGACGGAGCGGAAAAAACGCTTTATATTGCAAATGAAAGCAATTGCTGCTATGCCTTGCTTAAGGAAAGAAGCCCGTCCTGCGGATTCGGTAAAATTTATGACGGTACCTTTTCGGGTACTCTTGTTGACGGAAACGGAATTACTGCCGATTTGCTTGATCAGAACGGTATTCGTATTTTCGGAGAAAGTCAGGTTAAAAAGCTTCTTGATGAATTCGGTTTTTAAGCTGTCTTAATCTTAAAGGACTGATTAAGATATTAAAAAAAATCTTTTCAATTTTTATTGCGGCATTGATTTCTGTATGTTTGCTGAGTGGCTGCGGTGCTGAAACCCAAACTGAAAGCAGAGTTAAATTCAGCAGTGGGAATCAGAGCGGTGTTTTGAAAGCGGATAATGAGATTAACGGTGATGATGCTGCAGATATCATACGGTCTTATTCGGAAAAAGAGCTTATGCTGTCCGGTAATCAGGTGTATTCCTTTTTTATTTCTTCCGAAACGGCGGTTTATGATGATGAAAATTATTATAAGGTAGTTGCAGGAACAGTAAGCAGAAACGATTATGATTATTACTGTATTAAGGAAATCGGCTGCTATCTTGTCAGCCTGAATGGAAAAAAAGCTTTCAGGTATGATAAGGAAAATGATTTTTTAGTCCCTCTTAATGTGATGCGGGATATAGTTGAATAGGCATTGTTCATAAACAATGCCTGTTTTTTTTATCTATTATGTCAAGTGCTAATTTATCTGTAATCATATATAATGATTATAAAGTTCATAAATTACGGAGGGATAAACATTGTCAAATACAGACACTAAAGAAATACGCTATGTCGGCGTAAAAGAAAACCTTGCCTATGGCTTTGCAAATGCAGGTCAGGTTTTTGGCTACAATCTTGTTGCAGGCGGATACCTCTCGCTGTTTTTTACAAAGGTTTTCGGAATCCCTGCAGGTGCAGTTTCAACAATGATTCTGTTTTTGGGTATTTGGGATGCGATTAATGATCCGCTTATGGGAAGTATTATTGATAAAACAAGAACACGTTACGGAAAGCTTCGCCCGTATCTTATTCTTGTTCCGCTTCCGCTTTCCATTACAACAATCCTGCTTTTTGCAGGTCCGGAAATTCTTGCAGATACAAAGTCAACAACGATAAAAATTATTTATATGTATATTTCCTATTTCATCTGGGAATTTTTCTATACGCTCGGCGATGTTCCGTTCTGGAGCTTAAGTACAGCGATTTCTCCGAATCCCAACGACAGAACAAGGGCAATATCCTCGGCAAGATTTATTTCAAGTATTCTTGGCGGACTGTCTACAACCTTCCTTGTTGTTATGATGGATTTAAGCAATAAAGGGACTTGGAAGCTTACCCTTTCTCAGGATTTCCTGATTCTTGCGATTATTGCAGGAACGCTTGGCATGGGTTTGTTTTCTCTTGCCGGTTGGAAAACTAAGGAAAGAGTTGTGCAAACGGTTAAAGAGCCTTCAATTCTGGATGGCTTTAAGGTGCTGTTTAAGAATAAACCGCTCATGCTGATTATCTGTTCTAATCTTATTGGCACTCTCGGCGGTTTGGCAGGTGTTTTCCAAACCTATTATTATTCAGAGGTTCTTAATCTGAATTCAGCAGTTATCTGGATTAACCTTCCGGGAACAATTTTCGGATTCCTTACATATCTTCTTATCCCGAAGCTGAAGAAAAAATTTGATAACAGGCAGATTGTTATTCTTAATTTAACCTGCCGCCTGATAACAGCCGTGCTTGTCTTTGTGCTTGGTCTTAAATTTTATAATTCAAATGTACTTGTTGTTTCCATTCTGCTTATGGTTCAAAACTTCATTTTCAGCTTTTTCAATACAATCAATATGGTTATTCCAACTGAAATGATTGGTGATACCGTTGATTATATGGAATGGAAAACAGGTGAAAGAAACGAGGGTGTAAGCTTCTCTGTTTTAACCTTCCTTGGAAAGCTTACAGGCTCTGTTTCAACCTCAATCGGTACAGCACTTCTTCCGCTTATCGGACTTTCGTTTGTTAAGGTATCTGCAACAGAAACCATGGCAGTAAAAGGCGATCATACGGATTTGTGGATTTGGGCGCTTTATATTCTTGTGCCGCATGTGTTAAGCCTTATTTCCGTTATTCCTTATCTTTTCTATGATTTAAGAGGGGAAAAGCTTGCGCAGATTCGTTCCGATTTAAAGGAAAGAAGAGAAGAAGTATCAAAACAGGTGTCAGAGGAGGCTGCTGAAAATGAGTAATTGCCCGAAGTGTAATAAAAAAATAGGCGCATTCTATTTTAAACAGAATTGCCCTTACTGCAATGCGAATTTAATGTATTATGATTTTGATAATCGTTTAAAGGAAGATGCTGCTCTTGCCGAAAAAGAGTGGAATGCTGTTGGTAAAATCACAAACGGAATAAAGGCGTCAACCATAGGCTCTCCTCCGGCAATCGTAAGGCTGATTATGTTTATAGCGCCTGTTGTTGCTCTTCTTATGCCAACCTTTAAAATGAATGGCAATACGATAAATCTTATTTCAATGATAAAGCAGGTAATAGGATCGGCTTCTGATGTTTTCGGAAATAAGGCAATGCTGTTTGCATTTGTTACCTTTGCAGTGGCAATTGTATTTGCTCTTATTAATCTTGTGATTTCTCTGTTTTCTTTTACAAAAAACGGATTGATGAGAAACATCATTTTCACTGTAATTGGTGTAATTGCTTTTGCAGGTGTTGCTATTGTTGCTGCAGAGGCTGGTGCAGCAATCATTCTGTTTGGTGGGTTTTATGTGGCTGTTGCGCTTATGCTTATTCAGGTTTCACTGCACAGAGCCGTTAATAAAAAGTTTGAAAGATAAACGCTATGAAATTGATTGATATTAATATAAGAGATCCGTTTGTGCTGTTTGAAAAGGATACGTATTATCTTTATGGCACAAGGGCAAAAAAATTTGGCTGCAAAACAGGCGGCTTTGATGTTTACACCTCTGATAATCTTATGGATTGGAGCAATCCTGCAGAATGTTTCCATTCAGCTGCATATGGTTTTAACAAAGAGGTTAACTGGGCGCCTGAAGTGCACAAATATCGTGGTGCATACTATATGTTTGCTACCTTTACTAAGGAAAACGGCTTAAGGGGTACTTTTGCCCTTAAGGCAAACAGCCCGCTCGGTCCCTTTGTTCCGCACAGCGAAAAGGCACTAACGCCCGAAGAATGGGAGTGCTTGGACGGAACGCTTTATATTGATAAGGGCGGAAATCCTTATCTTATTTTCTGCCATGAGCATACGCAGATTATTGACGGAACCGTGTGTTATGTTCGCTTAAGTGATGATTTAAGCAAGGCTGTGTCTGAGCCGGTAACAATGTTCTGCGGCTCATCGCCGTATTATGTTGAAGAAAAGGCAGAAGGAGAGCATTATATAACGGATGGTCCGTTTATGTACAGAACCTCAAACGGTGAGCTGCTGATGATCTGGTCTACCTTTATTCATCATCAGTATGCTCAGTGCCTTGCAAAATCAGATAACGGTGAAATAGACGGAAACTTTATCCACCTTTCGCCGCTGATTACAAATGACGGCGGCCACGGAATGCTTTTTGACAGCAAAGAGGGATTAATGCTTACCTTTCATACACCGAATCAAACAAGCTTTGAACGCCCAATCTTTAAGAGAATGAAAGATACAGGCCGTTTAATTGAAATTGTATAAAACTTAGGAGCAGCTTTAAGCTGCTCCTTTTTTCAGTTTATATAGTATTTTGCCTGTGCATTCCACAGCTCGCTGTATTTGCCGCCCATTTCAATCAGCTGCCGATGTGTTCCTGTTTCAATTAATTCAGCTTTATCGAATACTGCAATGTTATCGCAAAATGCACAGCTTGATAATCTGTGAGAAATATAGATTGCTGTTTTGTTTTGAACAAAAGAATTAAATCGGCTGTATATTTCGTTTTCTGCAATCGGGTCAAGCGCAGCGGTCGGCTCATCCAGAATAACAATCGGAGCATCCTTGTATAAGGCTCTTGCAAGGGCAAGCTTTTGTGCTTCTCCTCCCGAAATCTCAATGCCGGCTTTATCAATGTTTTTGTAAAGATATGTATTTTCCTTTTCAGGCATATTTAAAACACGCTCTTTAATGTTTGCCTGTTCAAGGCAGTTGTATAATTTTTCCTTTTCATATTCTTTGCTTGTGCAGATGTTTTTGTATAAAGGAAGTGAAAACATCTTAAAATCCTGAAAAACAACGGAATACAAATTCATTATGCTTTCTTTCGTATAATCCTTGATGTTTATTCCGTTGATAAGGATTTCACCGTCTGTAACATCATATAGCCTGCACATAAGCTTTATAAAGGTGGTTTTGCCGCTCCCGTTTCTGCCGACAACGGCAAGATGCTCACCGTTGTTTATGATTAAGCTAACATTCTTCAGTGAATAATGCCTGCTGCCGGGATATTTGAAGGATACATTTCTGAATTCAATTTCAAATCTGCTGCCGTCAAGCTCTTTATCTCCATATCGTTTATCGTCTTTCGATTCCGTAATCGCAAAATAAACATGAGCAAGCGGCAATATTTCAACAAGCTTCCCAAGCGTGTTGGCAATCTGCATAACGCCGCTTATTATCTGCATAAACGCACCGCAGTAAAGAACCAGCTTACCAATGTCAAAAAGCCCGTAAAGTCCTTTAATGCCGATAAACAGATATACGCCAAAGCTTACTGCTGCTCCCATAATTGCAACTAAGGAGCTTGTTTTTGCGGTTCTCATTGAAATCTTTTTTAGCGTTTTTTCACCGTCATTCAATATTTTGTCTGTTGCAATATGATTAATCAGGTTCTGCTCTTTATAAAGCCTTATTTCTTTGCCTGTTTTATAATCTCTGAAAATATCAATGAAGGAATAAAACAGTCTGTCCAGCTCGGCATATGCTTCATTGGCTGCAAGATAGGATTTATTCATCCTGATGGCAATAGCAAGCATAATTCCTGCCATGGCAACGATTACGCATATAAGGGTAATCAGGAAAACAGGTTTTTCAAAAAAGCCTGTTCCTGTTGCCGTAAAACCGATTTTGAGTAGCGGCATAATCATTACAATTGCGATTGTAAGTGTTAAAACGCCGATTATAAAAACAGATGTTGTCCATATGAAATACGGAAATCTTGCCCATCGGCTTGCGCCTGCTTCCTCGTGTTTATGGATTATTTTGCGGAATTCGCTGTCTTCAAGCTTTTCATATTCTGTTTTATAAAGCTTTTTTGCCATTTTTTCGCTTTCCTTGTCAAGCAGAATATGCCGAAGTCCATCAATATAGTCGGAAAGAAAGTCATTCAGAAAATGAAAGGCAAAATTGATAATGAGTGCAAGGAAAATATAGATAAATACATCCTTAAAGTCTGCACCCTGTGAAAGCAGAGTAACAAGCCTTGCCGTAAAGTAAATGTTTACAAAGGGCCTTGCGGCTTGTATCAGTGCGTTGATCAGCATTGCGGGAATTATGTGCTTTTCAAGCTGATGAATTTCCCTGTACATCTTAAAAATCATTTTAAAATTACGCATTTACAGCCACCTCCTGCTCTTTGTAATAGTAGCTCTGGAGCTGATACATTTTGTAATAAGCACCCTTAAGTGCCATTAATTCATCATGTGTTCCTTCCTCTGTAATTCTTCCGTCCGAAACAAAAATAATTCTGTCACAAAAGCGGGTAGAGGACAGCCGGTGAGAAATGAAGAAAGAAAGCTTACCGTTTGTAAGCGCATTGTATTTCAGATAAAGCTCGTTTTCGGCGATTGGGTCAAGTGCGGCGGTCGGCTCGTCCAGAATCAGCACAGGTGCATCCTTGTAAATGGCTTTGGCAAGCAGCAGCTTTTGCTTTTCTCCGCCTGAAAAATCAACAGCATTTTTGTATACCTCTTTATCCATCATGGATTTTTCCTTGTTTTCCAAGGCATTTATTTTATCTGCAATGCCTGCCTTTTCCAGTGCTGCATACAGCTTTTCCCTGTCATAATCCATTTCGGCTGTAAGATTTTCCGCAATGCTCATCGGAAGAAAATAATAGTCCTGAAAAATTGCAGAAAACAAATTAAAGCAGCTTTCCTTTGAAATATCAGCTGTGCTTGTTCCGTTTATGGCTATTTCGCCCTCTGTTGGGCTGTATAAGCCGCACAGCAGCTTTATCAGTGTTGTTTTTCCGGCACCGTTTTCGCCTACGATTGCAATGTTTTCTCCGTTTCTGAATCTAAGATTGATGTTTTTTAAGGTTTCCTTTTCCGCAGACGGATATTTGTAGGAAACATTTTTAAATTCGATTGTCTGAATATTTCTTTCTTTAAATTCAATTCCCTTGTCTGCTTTGTCCTCGCTTTCAATATACTTTCGATATGCCCTGCATTCATTGCAGCATCTTTCTATCTGAGAATATGAATATACAAGGCTTACAATCCAGTTTGAAAATCCCGTTATAATACCGAAGTAAAATACAAATTCGGAAACAGAAAGCCTGCCTTTTGTAACAAGATAAACCAGATAAAGATATGCAACCGCCTCCCGCATAAGGTTAAGAAGGGCAGTTACTGCATCAAAGGCGGCAGCCTGATGGGTATATTTTGAAATAATTTTCTCAATATTATAAAGTGCGTCTGAGAGTGATTTTATAAAGTAATCCTGTAATCCGTAAAGCTTTATATCTTTACAGGCATCTGTATCCTTGCTCATTTTATAAAAGTAGTCAAACTTTGTTCTGAATTTGGATCTGCTGTCAAGATTTTCGCTGATTTTCTTATTTATAATTTTTAAAAGTGCAAACTGCGCAATACAGGTTGCAAGAATAAGCAGAATCATGAAAAAATTTATTTTATAAATCAATGCAGAAGATGCAATAACGCCAACAATGCAAACGCAGAACTGATTGCATGTGTCTATAAAATTCGCACCACCGGACCATCTGCCGCTGTAAAAATCTTCGGCTCTTTTCTGAATTTCTCTTTTTTCAAGGCTTTCAATGTTTACATAATCCGTGGAAAGGTTTTTGCGAAATGCCATAACTGCGTAACGCATGCGCACAATTCTTGCTCCGCCGCGGATAAGCTCCTGCATAAATGGATCCATCCATATTGTAAGTGTAAGCAGCAGGCTTAAAAGTGCAACAACCAATATAAGCCGGTTCACAGTTACGCCCTCATTAATGCAGTCAATCATTGCCTTTGGTATGTATGCCGTAACAATCGGCTGAAGCACAAGCGCAGGAACCCGGATAAAGAAAAAGAAAAGGCTTTTTCTGTCCCATGCTATCCAGTTGGAAAGCATATATTTTATGTTTTCAATCATAATGTTTACCCTCAATTAAATTTTCCTGTTTATTTGCGTATAATGTGAATAAACAGAGGGGGAACTGTTAAATATCACAATACCATCATACATAACATTTATCTGCTTGTCAATGTTTGATTTGCAAACATTACAAAAAATTTTTGTACAAAGAATGTATTATTAAAAACAGGGTGAGTGTATGAATTATGTTGATAGAATTGTTGCTTTAAGGCAGGATAGGGATTTAAAGCAGGAAGAGGTTGCAAGGGTGCTGAACAGATCAAGATCTGCTTATGCCAACCTTGAAATAAAAAGATACAGATTTACGGTAGAGGATATTATTAAGCTTTGCGAATTTTATAATGTATGCCCCGAATATATACTGGGCTTTACAGATGAACCGATTCCGCTTAATAAGCTTTAAAGTGTCTGCCTTTGTGCATAAGTGCTTTTTTGCAATAGCTTTACTAATTGTTTTATTTGTGATAATATATATTTCAATAGAAAGGGTGATTTTATGTCTTTAAAAACAAAAGTGGTAAACGGTGTTACAATGCTTGTTTCCAAGGTTACGGGGCTGTCACAGGATAGTGCTGCTGACAGAGAAAAGATGCCGAAAATCATAACGCCCGGTATGCCCGAGATTTTAAGAAGGGTTGCCGCAGAGGGTACTGTTCTTTTGAAGAATGATGATGCGCTTCCTCTTGCAGACGGCACAACCGTGTCCGTTTTCGGAAGAAATCAGCTTGAATGGTTCAATACAGGCTATGGCTCGGGCGGTGATGTTAACAATCCGTATGCCATCAGTCTTATTGAGGGATTAAAAAACTGTAAAGGTATAACACTTAACAATGAGCTTCTTGATATTTATAAGGAATGGCACGAAAAGCATCCGATAGATCATGGCTTCTGGGGCCATTGGCCGCGTTGCTTTCCTGAAATGCCTGTTGATGACAGCCTTGTTAAAAGAGCCGCCGAGGTTTCGGATTATGCTGTTTTCACAATCGGCAGATCATCGGGTGAGGATAGGGAAAATGCGCTTATCAAGGGCAGCTTCTATCTGAATGATGATGAAAAAAATATTCTTTCTCTTCTTACAAAGCATTTCAAAAAAACGATTGTTCTTCTGAATATCGGCAGTGTAATTGATTTAAGCTTTATAAATGAGTATAACGGAAAAATCAGCGCCGCCCTTGTTGTATGGCAGGGCGGAATGGAAAGCGGCAATGCCGTTGCAGATATTCTTTCGGGCGCCGTTACACCATCGGGAAAATTAACGGATACAATTGCAAAAAGCTATGAGGATTATCCGTCCGCTAATTCCTTCGGTGCAAAGAAATTCAATAATTATGAAGAGGATATTTATGTAGGTTATCGCTGGTTTGAAACCTTTTATCCCGAAAATGTGCTTTATCCGTTCGGCTTCGGCCTGTCCTATACGGATTTTGATATAAAGTGCAATTCGGTTGATGCGGATGAAAACGGTTTTGAATTCAGTGTAACTGTTAAAAATACAGGAAAAAGCTTCAGCGGTAAAGAGGTTGTTCAGATTTATGTTGAAAAGCCTTGCGGCATCCTCGGCAATCCGTCCAGAATTCTTGCAGGCTTTGCAAAAACAAAGAATCTTGCTCCGAATGAGGAAGAGGAAATGACTGTATTTGTTTCTATTGAACGTCTTTCCTCGTATGATGATAAGGGCGAAACGGGCAATAAATCTGCATATGTTATTGAAAAGGGTGCTTACAATTTCTATGTGGGCAACAGTGTAAGAGCAGCCGAGCTTGCCTATACATATTATCAGGCTGAAACTGCTGTTTACGAGCAGCTGAAGGAAGCATCTGCGCCAACAGACGGCTTTGATATTTACACCTGCGGTATGAAAGACGGAAAAAGGATTTTGGCAAAGAAGCCTGTAAGCACAAAGACAACGAACCTTAAAAACATTATTCTTACCAATCTTCCGAAAGGTGTTGATTACTCGGGCGATAAGGGCTATAAGCTTTCCGATGTTAAATCGGGAAAAGTTTCAATGGATGCTTTCGTTGCTCAGCTTGATCTTGATGAGCTTGAAGCCATCAGCAGGGGCGCATATGTTATGGGGCATCCTCTGGGTGCAGAGGGAAATGCCGGTGTGTTCGGCGGTGTTCTTCCGTCGCTTCGTGAAAAGGGAGTTCCTGCTGTTACTACAACAGACGGCCCGTCGGGTATCCGCCTTAAGGCAAGCTGCTCTTTAATCCCTGTGGGCACGCTGCTTGCATGTACCTTTGATGAAAAGCTTGTTGAGGAAATGTATACCAAGGTAGGCGAAGAAATGGTAGACAGAGGAAGCGATGTTCTTCTTGCTCCCGGTATGAATATTCACAGAAATCCGCTTTGCGGAAGAAACTTTGAATATTTTTCCGAAGATCCGTTTGTAACGGGCAAAATTGCGGCTGCCGCAGTTAAGGGTATTCAGAAAAACGGCGTTTCTGCCTGCCCCAAGCATTTTGCCTGCAACAATCAGGAATTTAAGCGTAATTCAAACAGCTCTAATGTTTCGGAAAGAGCACTTCGTGAAATTTACTTAAAGGGCTTTGAAATCTGCGTTAAGGAAGCGGAGCCGTGGAATATTATGACCTCCTATAACAGGATAAACGGTGTGTTCGGCCATTATAATTATGAGCTTTGCAGAATGATTCTTCGTGATGAATGGGGCTTTGACGGCTGCATTATGACTGACTGGTGGATGCAGTATAAAAAATCTCCGGAATTCCCGAATATTAAGGATAATGCGTATCGTGTGCGCGGCTGCGTGGATGTGCTTATGCCCGGCGGCAAAAGAGTCGGCAAGCAGAAAAGCGACGGCACACTTCTGAAAACCTATGGTCAGGAAGACGGCATAACCCTTGGCGAAATGCAGTACTGTGCAAAGAATGTGCTTAACTTTGCAATGAACTCAAAAGCTATGGAAAGATTAAAATAAAATTTAAAGGCTTCCCCTCAAGGGGAAGCCTTTTTTTGATTCATTGACTTTATAACTGAATAATGCTATACTGAATTTGCCAAACAAAATTGAATGATTATTAACAAAATGTGGGCGTTTTGTCATTGTTAAAAACGCGTGCATTATTACACCTGCATTTTGTTAGATGTAAATTCAATTTTGTTTGGCGACAGTTGAGGCGCGCGTTTTATTGCACAGCTTCGGCTGTGCATTTTTTATGTTGGGGATTATTGTATATGGCTTGCTTTTTATTGACTTTGCGAAGCCATAATGCTATACTGAATTTGCCAAATACATTGTATATTTAAACTGACACAGCGGGTGTTTTTAACATTGTTAAAAATGCGTGCTTTATTTCAAATACCCTTTTGTGTTGGTTTATATGAAATGTGTTTGGCGACAGTTGAGGCGCGCGTTTTATTGCACAGCTTCGGCTGTGCATTTTTTATGTTGGGAATCATTTGAATATGGCTGTTTTTTTGATTGACTATGAAAATAATGATGTGAATATGCTGGAGGGGCTTTCTCTTCTTGGTTTGAAAAGAACGGATGAAATTATATTGTTTTACAGTAAAAATGCGTCGCATTTAACAATGGATTTGCATAAGGAGCTTGAAAGTGTTCAGGCAAAAAGGCTTTATATAGAAGCAGAGCCGGGGAAAAAGAATGCACTTGATTTTCAGCTTGTATCTTATCTTGGCGCCTGCATCAGGGAGCACCCGAATAAGAAATACTATATTGTTTCTAAGGACGGCGGCTTTAATTGTGTATGCAGATTCTGGGCTAAAAGAAAGGTTGATGTTAAGCGTATAGACAGCCTTTGCTATTATATTAAGGATTGATTTTCCCCAACTCAACCGGCAGTATGTTTACTTGCAGCCGTTTTGAGGATATTATAAATATTGAAGGAGGCAACAATATGAACAATGTAAAAATCGGCAAATTCATAGCGGAATGCCGTAAAGAAAAATGCTTTACACAGGCTCAGCTTGCCGAAATGCTTAATATTACGGACAGGGCAGTGTCTAAATGGGAAACGGGCAGGTCAATGCCCGATGTTTCCATCATGCTTGCCTTGTGCAGTATATTGGATATTAATGTAAACGAACTGTTGAACGGAGAAAGGCTGAATATGGAAGAATATAATGATAGGGCTGAAAGGCTTTTGCTTGAAATGGCAGAAAAGGAAGAAAAAAGCAATAAAAGAATGCTGATGTATGAAAATGTTATCGGTATTATGAGCACTATATCCTTTTTTGCTCTTATTATGGCTGCTGCGCTGATTAATATGGAATTATATTTCAGGATTATTTTATTTGTAACGGCATTGGTTATTTTCATCACGGGTGTTGCCATTGCTTTATTGATTGAAACAGAGGCAGGGTATTATGAATGCGGACATTGCAAGCACAGATATGTACCTGAATTCAAATCTGTATTTTTTGCCATGCACTGGGGCAAAACAAGGTATTTAAAGTGCCCGAAATGCCATAAGCGCACGTGGAATAAAAAGGTTATAACGAAGGAATAAAAAAACGGGTTACAGGCTATTGCCTGTGACCCGTTAAACTTATTTGGATTTCTTTTTCTTTTTAACTACTGCGGTAATAATTCCGGCTGCTGCGGCTGCCAAAACAACTGCGCCGATGCTGCCGCCGATAACGCCGGGGATGAATTTATTCTTGTATTCAGCATACCCGTGCTTATCCTTGTAGGCAGGCTTAACCTTGTAGCCCAGTATATCTTCTGCTCTGAGAATTTCAGTGCTGAAATTTTTCAAATCATTTTCGTGAAGCGTAACGGTTCTTGCACCGTGATTCCAGCCATAGCTGTAATAGCCTGCAGCAGGCACTGCGCCAAGATAGATACCGTCTACCATTCCAAGATAATCATTCGGATGGTCATGGCCGAAGAATGCGCCGATAACATCGCCCTGTTCCTTCCAGGTTTTAAACTGGTCATGCTGAACATCGGCAGGGCAGGGGCCTTCCTGAAAGCTGCCCTGTATAACCTTTGAGGAAGCCTTCCAGTATTTATCACGGAACATTGCCGTGTTTCCGTGAACATAGCCTGCTTTCGGATTGTCGGATGAATCAGCAAGCTGATAAACCTCAGGCACGGCAATGTGCTGGAACAGCAATGACGGAAGCGGTGTTCCTCCGTTTGCTTCTTTAAGCTTGTTTGATGTTTCTATGTACCATTCCTGCTGATCCGGCTGAACAAAGCCGTATCCGTTCTCATAATACGGGTTTGAATCCATAAGCCAAAGGTTAAAGATATTTTTTGTACCCTTGCTGTCCTTAATTAAAAGGTTGTATGTTCCCACGCCTGTAAGCTCCTCGCCCTCAATGGCAAGGCAGTTCGGAAATTCCTGATAAACAGAAAGCATAAATTCCTTTGCTTCCTCTTCTGTCATCTTGTTGTTTTCGTCGCAAAGACCCTCATGGTCATGGTTGCCGTAAACCATTGCAAACGGAATGCCTTTTTCGGCAACAGGCTCAATAATTTTTCTGATGGCTGTTGCTGCTTTCTCTTTGGTAACGCCTTTAAACCAACAGGTATTGTCGCCAAGGAAGATAACCAGATCCGGATTTTGGCTGTTTAAGGTATTGTTTATAATGTCAAGCATTTCCTTCTGCGGTTCATCCGTATCCTGCGTGTCTGAGAGTAATAGAATTTTAAACTCTCCGTTATTGTCAAACTTAAGCTCCATTTTGCTTCCCTCCGTGCTTTCTTTCGCTGCTGCAACTGCTGTGCACGGAGCTGCCATTGCTGCAAGCATTGTGCCGCTGAGCAGGATAGCTGCGGCTTTTTTTAATAATTTCATAAATTTCCCCCTCAAGTAAAATACTTTAGTTACATTTTATATGATTTTTTATTTTTACGCAATAAGAATTATAGAAATTATTGCAGGAATATGATAAAATAGCATCGGGCGGTGATGATATGAAACCAAGATACGAAAAATTAAGCGATGCACTGCAGGAAAGAATCCTTGCAGACAGAGAAAAAAATGTTGATTATAAGCTTGCTTTTGATGAAAGCAAAATACTTCGCCGTGATAACAGCCGTGATAAGGCATCACTGTGGCGTTCTGCAACGGTAAGGGATACAGATAAAATTATACACAGCCCGTTTTATAACCGTTATCAGGATAAAACACAGGTGTTTTCCTTTTATAAAAATGATGATATAAGCCACAGGGCAATTCATGTTCAGCTTGTTTCCCTGATTGCAAGAAATATCGGCTCTATGCTTGGGCTCAATCTGAATCTTATAGAGGCAATTGCGCTTGGCCATGATATCGGCCATACGCCGTTCGGCCACGCAGGCGAAAGGTTTTTAAACGAAATCTATCATGAAAAAACAGGGCGTTATTTTTCACATAATATCCATTCGGCAAGGGTGCTGGATAAGATTTATCCGCTTAATCTTTCACTTCAGACCCTAAACGGAATTATAAGCCATAACGGTGAGTTTGAATGCTGTGAATATGTTCCGAAACCGATGGAAAGCTTTTCAGAGCTTGATGAGCAGATTGAAAAATGCAATCTTGATATTCAATATAATAAATCTCTTATGCCGTCTACTCTGGAAGGCTGTGTTGTTCGTGTCTGCGATATGATTGCCTATCTCGGAAAGGACAGGCAGGATGCAGTTCGTGCCAAGATTCTTCCGTCTGATTACATTTTTGAAGACACCAAAATCGGTAAAATGAATTCGGAAATCATCAATAATCTTGTTGTCAATATCATTGAAAACAGCTACGGCAAAAATTATATTATGCTGGATAAGGAGCATTATGATGCGCTTGCTGCCGTGAAAAAACGCAATTTTGAGATTATTTATAAGAATGAAATTATTGAAAAGCAGTACAATGAAACAATAAGGCCGATGATGTATGAGCTTTATAACAGGCTTCTTTCGGATATTGAAAACGGAAATACCTCCTCCAAGATATTTACACATCATATCAACAGGATAGAAAATTCATATTACAAGCGTGAAACCTCTTATCTTGATGAAGAAAAAAATCAGATAGTTGTAGACTATATTGCCAGTATGACGGATGATTATTTTATTGATTTGTACAATTATCTGTTTCCGAAAAGTAAGTATAAAATTGAGTATAAGGGATATTTTGAATAGGGTTGATAAAAAACGGACCGGTGATTTGCCGTTCCGTTTTTTTGTTTGTTTCTTCAGTAAAGAGTAACCCCGGTTCTGCCGATGGTTATGATTCACTTTTGCGCATATAAACATCTTGCTGCTTTTCGGGATATTCCTTATCCTTCCAATACCACCATTTCAGCTTTTCTGTTTCCCGTTCGGTGTTTTCTGCATAATAAACAGCCATTCTGAGAACATAAAGCGCACATCTGTCCTCCTGAAAGCCTTTTGCCAGGCAGTCCTGCATATATAGTTCCTCAGGGTCTTTGCCTCTTAAATCTTCAACACAGGTGATGCCTATGTTCATTAACGCTTCCTTTGTCCGTTTGCCGATATAGGGTATTTTTGTTAATTCTGTTTTCATATTTATTACTCTTTTGCTTTGCTTATTTCTTTTTTATGGTTAATATGTATTCCGATATGCCCAATACCCAATATTGCCGCTGCAAGAATTAAGGGTATGTTTTTACCGTAAATACCTAAAAGCAAAAATGCAACAACAGGCAGTGTTGCTCCTGCAACGGGAATACCGATAAAGCTGCCGTAAAAATCGCACATTGTTTTTTTGCTTCTGAAATATTTTATCCAGTACATTTCATAAAGCAGCATAAAAACGGAAGCTGCTGCCAGCCATATTATCCATATTGAGCCGGTTCTAATGTTGAAATCTCTGAAGATAAGCACGATGCAGGTAACAAGAATCTGCCCGATGCTTTCAAATATTTTCAATATTCTGTTTTCGTTTTTTACATGTTTTTCGTAGTCCTTTGGCTTGCTTTTTGTCCAGAACAGATTGGGAACAAAAAGCAGTAAAAGAAAAATCAGACCTACATAAGAAAATCCAAAATGCATTGTGTATACCTCTTTATTTTATTTTTACATCCAGTAAATACAATAAGTCTGAGGCCTGAAAGCGGTCTATTATTGCACCTTTTATATCTTCGGCTGTAATCGCAATTCCTTCAATTTTACTGTTTGATAAATCCACATTTTTCAGGCTTGTTTTGAGAAACCTGGATTGTGTTAAGTCTGCATTATCAAAATACAGGTTTTTATTTTTTGTTTCCATAAAGTAACTATTATTCAGAATCGTATTTTTGAATACAACATTTTCAATGCTTGTTAGGGAAAAGCTGATATACCCTGCATTTGTATCTGTAAAGCTGACATTGTATAATCTGCTTTCCGAAAGATTGCATCCGAAAACCTTGCAGTTTTTGAATTCGCATCTGATAAAAGCGCATTCCGAAAACGCTGTATTAGAAAAATTGCATTTGTCAAATACTGCATCCATAAATGTGAATTTTTCCAATTTCCCGTTTTGAATGCATATGTTGTTGAATCTGCAATGCTCAAACTCAATTTCGTTTGCACTTACATTATTATGCGATTCATTTTTAAAGTTATAGTAAGACAGCTTTTCGTCTTTTTGCAGAATGCTGAAATCAGAAATATATAATTGATCCGGTTTTAGGTTTTGTGGTTTTATAATATTCATTGTTTTCCTCAGAATCATTTTTATAGCGTTGCTATAAAATGGTATATGTCAAACGAGTGGGTTATGCCTTTGATTTAATGCTTTTTACCCAAGCTTCATTTTTAAGATACCATTTTACCGTGCTTTCAAGGCCTGTATCAAAATCCGTTTCCGGTTTCCACAAAAGCTCTTTTTCTATTTTTGAATAATCAACTGCATATCTCCGGTCATGTCCGGGTCTGTCTGCAACATAAGTGATAAGTGATTTTGGTTTATCCATAATTTCCAGAATTTTGCCAACAACATCTGTGTTGTTTTTTTCACTGCCGCCGCCGATATTGTATATTTCTCCTGCTTTTCCGCATCTGATAACGAAATCAACTGCTCTGCAATGGTCCTCAACAAAAATCCAATCCCTTACATTTTTGCCATTTCCGTAAACAGGGATGGGTTTGTTTTCAAGTGCGCAGAGGATTGTAAGAGGAATCAGCTTTTCGGGATGCTGATAGCTTCCGTAATTGTTGGAACAGCGGGTTATGGTGGCATAAAGTCCGTAGGTTTTGCAATACGACAGTACAATCAAATCCGCACTTGCCTTTGAAGCAGAGTAGGGGGAGGAGGGATTCAAAAGCGTTTTTTCCGTAAAGCACAAATCCGTTCTCTCAATCGGCAGATCACCGTAAACCTCATCCGTTGAAATCTGATGAAAGCGTACCTTATATTTTCTGCAGGCATCCAATAAAATCTGTGTTCCGATGATATTCGTCTGAAAAAAAAGGCTTGTATTGTTTATGGAACGGTCTACATGGGATTCTGCGGCAAAGTTTATAACGATATCGGGTTTTTCTTCTGCAATCGCCTTTTCAACAGCTTTTTTGTCGCAGATATCAGCTTTTATAAATCTGAAATTGTGTTTGTCCTTTACGCTTTTGAGCGTTTCAGCATTTCCTGCATATGTCAGCTTATCCAGGCAGATGATTCTGTCCTCAGGATGATTTTTAAGCTGATAAAAAATAAAGTTTGAGCCAATAAAGCCTGCACCGCCTGTAACAAGCAAAACCATAGAAATCACCATAGCCTTTCAGGCTACAAATCATTCATTAAAAATCATCAACACTCTGCTGTAGCCGGACCAGGTGTTAATGGTGATGAAAGCCATCTCAAAATTATGCCACAGGCAACTTTTGAGGGGTTCGTTTGCGACCGCTCGCAGTGCGAGATTAAGGAAGCAACAAGAACTGGCAGCGGTCAAAATTCATAAGCGTCAGCATTAATGAATTTTGGGTACCGCAATTGTATATATAATCGAGATAGTTTGATTTTTCACACTATCCCTCCTGTCTGATAAAATTATATAATTGAATATGCTAAAAGTCAATCAATTAGCATTATTCGTTATGCTTCATAAAATACAATGAAGGGCTATAAAAAGAAATATGATTTAGTCTGATTAAAAAGGAGAAAATATATGTTTAGTTATGTTAAGAAATTGCAATATCCTATTAATATAAAACATTGCGACCCCGCTGCTGCAAGCATCATAATCAGTCAATATGGAGGACTTGATTGCAAAAAGAGATGATTTAGGAGTAAAAAATAATATCAAGCCGATTTTCGGGCTTAACATAGATAATTTTACTGATTATTGAGCGCAGGGCTTCATTCTTTGCCTGCTCTGAAATATCCGGGGATTTGATGAAATCAAGCACATTTACAACTTTTTTTGCAAATATTTTGCAATCAACATCTTTATCCTTCGGAGCTTGTTCCTTCTTTTCATTTTCAAGCTGTTTTATTGTGTCAAGTATATCTGCTTTACACTGCTGATATTCCTCAATGGTATCAATTCCGCTCATATAAGCTTCCTTAATCTTCTTCAGCTTAAGCTCTTCGGACTTAATCAGCTTGTCGTAATCAATCGCCGGGGAATCAATTTTGTTTTCAGCAGGCTCAAGGTTAAACTGCAATGTGTTTACAGCTGTTTCAAGCGCCGTAATAACAGCCTTGTTTGCCTTGGCAATAGAAAGACTATGGGAAAGCCTGCAAGAGCCTCTGGCGTAATTATGACACTGCATTGACGGACATTTTGTGGACTGCATAACAAGCGTAGCACCGCATGAACTGCACCTTACCAGGCCCTTGAGCATGAACTGAACAGGCTGCTCGCTTCTTTGATATCGTTTGTATTTGGTTTTCTTTTCGTTCAGCATTTCCTGCACCTTGTTCCATGTATCCAAATCAATCAGCGGTTGGTGTGTTCCGTCAACAATCATAATGTTGGGATTATTATAATCTCTTGTTGATGCAGCCCTGCCGTTTGTGGACCAACGGATTTTGCCGATATAAACAGGATTGTGCAGAATATAATCAATCAGGCGGTTATCGGGCGGATTGCCTCTGTGTGTTTTCACACCCTGTAAAGCTAAAGTCCTTGCTATCTCTCTTGCACCCATTCCGTTTAAATAGCTTTCAAAAATCTGCTTTATATAGACGCTTTCGGCGTTTGGTACATATTGCTTGTTAATTAAATCATATCCGAGAGCAGGGTGGCACATAGCCTCACCTCTGGAAGCCTTTTCGGTCATACCTCGCTTAACCTCTCCGCTCAAGCGGATAAGATAATATTCATCCATCCATTCGATGATACGCTCAATCAGACTTCCGAAAACATCGTCAACAATTGGCTCTGATATACTGATTACGCTTACACCCTTCTTCTTGAGCAAGGATTTATAAACAATGCTTTCCTCCTGATTGCGGGCAAATCGGCTGAATTTCCATACAAAGATGGAATCAAAGGGCTTTTCCTCGGATTTGGCAAGCGCAATCATATTGTTGAACGCATCACGCTTTTTCACGCTCTTTGCGCTGATTCCGTCATCGTAGAATATGTAATCATCGGGAATTATGTAATTGTTGTTCTTTGCATACTTTCGTATAAGCTTAAGCTGACTGTCCGGCGAATACTCGTCCTGCCGTTCGTCAGAAACTCTGATGTATGCAGCACCGATTTTAAGGCTCATTGCATCACTTCCATTTAATTTTACTTAAAAAAGGGCATAAAAATACCCTGCTTGCAATTTTAAGCAGAGTGTGATACAATCTATTTGTGTTTGTGGAGTGTATCATCACTCTGCGATTCCCTTAACCTTTGGCGAGGTTGAGGGATTTTTTTGTTTTATTCAGTTGTTCGGAAATTCCGAACAGTTTATTTACCTCTTGTCTATTGGTATCGCTGAGGTCTTTTTGTATTTTTATAATTATAATTCAACGCTTGAATTATCAGGAATTAATGTTTTTACTTGTTCAAAAAATTTGGTGCTTGCAGGGGGAATCGCTCTATCAAATAAAACGATGCTATTTTCTGTTTCATTACTTGAATAATTTATAACATCATAATAAACTGTTTTCTTTTTATCCTTTTTAGTGGCAGCTCCAACAACAGCTCCTGTAGGTCCAAATAATAAACCTCCAGCAATAGCTCTGCCAACACCACTTTTTTCTTTTACAATTTCTTCGGGAGCTTTAAAAATATCAGTTACTTTGCTTAAAGATAAAATTACTTCCTTATTTAATGCAAAGGAATGAAAAATCAGTTTTCTATTTATTGAATCAAAATAAATTATTACTGCTTGGTCTTCAGGAATTCCGGGCAAACCGGATTTGTGCATTACAGGTATATATGGTAATGGTAATTCCTGCAGTTGGTTTTTATTTTTAGATCCGAAAAGTCCCATAATTATTCTCCTTTTATTGTTAATGAATATGTACTACCATATTTGGTTTTTTCAATTAACCTACAGGTATAGGGTAAAACGATTTTTCCGTTTTTAATTGATTACTTTAAACCTATTTGAGCCTTACCTGAAACCTTTCCGTTTGTAAATGTTATATTTGCATTTGCACCTATTGATCCTTTACCATACCAAACGTATATAGCTACAGTATAATTATTCACTGAAGAGGTAGATAGAAGCTCACCATCACAGCCTATTATTTCTTTTACCTCATCATATGACATACCGGATTTGATTTTACTAAATGCTTCCATTGTGATATATTTTGAAGTATTTGAATTTTCGGTAACATCATTAGCTGAATCACTTACGGATGGTTTATCGGAAGTGTTTTTGTTTGTATCACTGTTACCTAAAACTGCAAGAAAGCCTATAACACATATAACTAATAAAACAACAATAGCAATCCACCATTTCTTTTTCTTTTTTTGAGGTTGTGGGAGAGGTTCATTCTGATATCGTTCCATAAACTCTTGTGCAGTTTGAGTGGATACTGGTTGTATACTAAGATTGTTTCCACACTGACCACAAAAAGCCTGCGAATCATCGTTTACATTACCGCATTTTTTACATGTTTTCATAAACTATTCTCCTTATGCCATTCTTTGGAATGGTCTTTTTTGTTTTTTACCGCATTTTATAGTGGTTATTACCATAATGAAATTACAAATCCTGCAAACAATAGTGCAGGGTGATTCAATTGAAAATTATTTATAAAGTATATGATTATCGTACAAAAGCAAATATGACTGTGCGTGAGCTTTCACAGATTTCAGGAGTAGGGAAATCAACTATTAACCGAATTGAAAACGGAACAGGAAATCCTACAGTAGAAGTAATATGTCTGTTGGCTCAGGTGTTAAATTGCTCTCCGTATGACCTTTTTTATATGGAAACATAGCGTTTTGCCCCATATATGGGACAAATGCTCTATTTCACGTTACCTTTTCCAAATTTTACAACTAAATGGGTAAGAAAGCAAATAAAAAATCTTTTTTATTTGAGATAGGGACATTTTTTACCCTATTAATAAATAAAAGTAGACAAGGTTTGATTTTTGCTGTAAAACATATATTGGAACGAATGTTTTAAGAAAAGAGGTACATATTTATGGATAATGCTATTTTTGAATTAAACAAGGTTAATCGTAAAAACAAAGAAGATTTATTAAAGTATTTATTTAATCTTGAGAAGCAAGAAATGCTAAATAATCAAGAGCTTGCTTTTGCTTTTCCTCTGAAAGACGATTAAAGACCTCAATAATTTTTTGGTCAAGTTCATCATCAGAATACGAAGATATTTTATCTTCCCATCCCATAAGGTATGCAGGTGTTGTGTTTAATTTATCAGCAATAGCCTTTATCTTACTTGCAGGTATATTTGATATAATACCTGTTTCATATTTATGAATAGTTTGTTTAGTGGTATTAACACTAATTGCTAAATCATCTTGTGTTAAACCCAATTCATTTCTAAGTTTTTTGATTCTTTCGCCGATATTCAAAAAAATCACTCCTTACAATTGACAGTATATCAATAGCGGGATAACTTGTCAAGCAATTATTTTCCGAAAAGTGTTAAAAAGTTGCTTGACAAGTTACAAAAGATATGCTAAACTGTGAGTAACTCAGAAAGTTACGGGGGTGATGTGATTGTTAAACAGGAATGCCTTAAAAGCCGAAATGGTGCGTTATGGCTATACAAATGCGTCTATGGCAAAGAAACTTGGTATATCTCCAAGAACTTTTTCTACAAGGCTTAAGGACGGTTTTGGTAGTGACGAGATGGATGCAATGATTGAATTGTTACATATTGAAAATCCGACACCTATTTTTTTTGCGCAGTTAGTAACCTAATAAGTTACTAACGAATCAATAAAAAAACAGATATGACCATTACTATCTGTTCTTTTATCCTAATTTGTTTACTCTTAATATTTTGCAATTAACGGCTTATCCTTTTAAGCGGTTAACACACACAATGGTCAATGTGTTTCTATGAAATACTTCATCACTTTGGCAGTTTCGGTTCTGCCATTTAATACCCTTTAGCTGATGAACATAAGCCTATTTTCATTCCGAAGCACAAAGAGATGCATTTAAAGAGCTTGATGTTGAGGAATTTGAGATTGTTGCAACGCTGGACAGCAAAACCTCTGATATTTGCAGAGAAATGGACGGCAAGCATTTTCCTATGAGTGAATATGAACCGGGAAGAACAGCTCCGCCGTTTCATTGCTGGTGCAGGTCCGTTACTGTTCCGTATTTTGATGATGATTTCGGTGAAATCGGCGAGCGCGCTGCAAGGGATGAAAATGGCAAAACATATTATGTTCCTGCGGATATGAAATATAAGGATTGGCAGAAGAAATATGTTGCAAACAATTCAAATAATGGTATAATGAAACCTACAGATGATAAAGAGGTTAAAGATGTGAATTATATAGGAAAACTCGATAAAAACATATATAAATGTGTAACAGATGATATTACAACAGATGAAGTTATAATAACTGATGAACGCATTTCACATATCAAAGATCATCATCCAGGACATTATGAAATTATAGAACCGTTTTTGCAAACTGCAATTCATTCACCTGATTACATTTTGAAAGATACGAATAATACAGGACTTATTTTGAAGCAGATAATAGAAAACGATTTGCGAATTCAAATGGTATTACGGTTACATACATCTGCTGATACGGCTGGATATAAGAATTCAATTATTTCCGCTTGGAAGATTAGTGAAAGTAGATGGAATAACTATATAAATAATAAAGAAATACTTTACAAATCGGAATAAATATACTATAATAAACATAGGATAAGAAAGGTTATTTGAGGTGGTAAATTTCGTTGCGACCACACACCGATGGTATGACAAGGGGAAACCCTGAGAGATGCGAGAGATGCGACGCTCGCCAAATAACCGCCTAAAGCCACCTTAGTAATTAAGGTGGCTATCCTTTTGAATATGATAATTAAGCACTGTACTTGAAGTATGGTGCTGTTTTTATGCCCAAATTTAATATTTGATTGAAGCACTTTGCAGTTGATTGCTTAGTGCTTTTTTCATATAAAAATGACCTGTGCGGATGTCGAGAAAAGCCGCAAATTTCAAAATCTGATGCTGAAAGAAACAGCGAAAACAAACTGAAAGGATGAAGAAATATGAAACGCAAATTTTTAGAAGACATGGGATTGAGTAAGGAACAGGTTGATTCTATTCTTGATGAAAACAGTCAGGATATAGGTAAAGCAAAAGCCGAGCTTACTTCAGTTCAGACAGAGCTTCAAAATGCAAAAACGGAGATTGCAGGGCTGAATGATCAGCTTTCTGAAAGAGATACACAGCTTTCGGAGCTTAAGAATTCAACAGGCGATGTTGAAGCATTAAAAAAGCAGATTTCCGATTTGCAGACTGCCAACAAGACCAAAGAGAATGAGCATAAGGCAGAAATGAAACAGCTTAAAATAGATATGGCTGTTGAAGCTGCTCTTATCGGCGCTAAGGCTAAAAACACAAAGGCTGTTAAATCAGGGTTATAGACCAGATTGCAAACGATATTGCTGTTTTATTCAATACAAAATATCTCGGAGCAGTTCCGAATGATGCTGCAGGCAGAATCAGCCTTTGGTCTGATATTGTTAAGCATCACGCTCAGCTTCAGGATATCAGAGCAATTGAGGAATTCAGCGATGAGGACATAACTGTTGTTCAGGGAAATGATAAAAAATCGGTTGTTGTAAATGATGCCGTAACGGTTGTTAATGCAATGTCAAAGCTTTATATGACGGTTACTGTAGCATAAGAAAGGAAGGATGATATATGGCAAATATTACAATGAATGCAAAGGATTCTATATCCGCAAAGCTTGCCGAATGCTTTGTTACAATCGGCAGCAACAGATATAATTTTATGCAGGCAATTAATTTTGAAGCTAAGTTTGAAAGAACAAAAACAGAAGTACCTATTCTCGGAAAAACCGGAACGGGCAACAAGTCAACGGGCTGGAAGGGTACAGGCTCTGCAACCTTCCATTACAATACCTCTATTTTCAGAGAAATGATGCTTAAGTATAAGGATACGGGC
>DESD01000014.1:0-48323 GCA_002361935.1 Ruminococcaceae bacterium UBA3323
GTTTAGTCTTTGCTAAAGAAACAATAAATGAAGCCGGCAGGTTAATACCTGCCGGCTTCCTTTTTGAGTTATTCGTCTTTTTTATGGCAGATTTCCGATGCGGCGCAGTTTTCACATCCGCAGCCGCAGGAGGTTTTGCCCTTTTTCTTATCCTTAATCATTTTAGCAATAATAGCCGCCAGAATCCCGATAACGATTACCGCAATAATGATTGTTGCAAGATTTTCAGTTAAAAAAGCGAGCATAGAATTTTCTCCTTTATTTTGTAACTGTTTCCTTCTTTTTAGAAGTTTTTACTTTTACTTTAAGTGAATTATCCTCTTTATATGGCTTAACAAGCATGTAAATCATAAATGCAATGATAATTGCCGCAACGATTGTACCGATAATGCTTCCGCTGCCTGTAAAGAGCATACCAAGCTGATATACAATCAGTGAAATTGCATACGCAAACAAACACTGATAACCAATTGCAAACCAAGTCCACTTAGCGCTGTTCATCTCTCTCTTAATAGCACCGATTGCTGCGAAGCAAGGAGCACAGAGAAGATTGAAGATCAGGAACGAATAGCCTGCAAGCCTTGTCATTCCCTCAAAATCAAGCACGCCGAATACACCGACAACCTCTTCTTTGGCAACAAGACCCATGACGGTTGCAACGGTTGCCTTAATTGTACCAAAGCCGATTGGCTTGAATATCCAGCATACAACACTGCCGATCATACCGAGAATACTGGATTCCAGTTCCATTTCGGGATCAAAGGTAAATGAGCCGTTTACTACGCCGAAAGCGGATGCTGCCCAGATAAAAACGGATGAAAGCAAAATGATTGTGCCTGCCTTTTTAATAAAGGAAGACCCTCTTTCCCACATAGAGCGTAAAACATTGCCGAAAGTCGGCCAATGGTAAGCAGGAAGTTCCATAACAAACGGCGCAGGATCGCCTGCAAACATTTTTGTTTTCTTAAGCATGATGCCTGAAATTATAATTGCCGCAATACCAAGGAAATATGCACTCGGTGCAACCCACCAAGCTTTATTGAACAAGGCTGATGCAATCATTGCAATGATAGGAAGTTTAGCACCGCACGGGATAAAGGTTGTTGTCATAATCGTCATTTTACGGTCTCTGTCATTTTCAATGGTTCTTGAAGCCATAATTCCCGGAACACCGCAGCCTGTGCCAATAAGCATAGGAATAAAGGACTTACCGCTTAAACCGAATTTACGGAAAATTCTGTCAAGCACAAATGCAATACGAGCCATATATCCGCAGCTTTCCAGGAAGGCAAGCATAATGAAGAGCACGAGCATCTGCGGAACAAAACCGAGAACAGCACCTACACCGCCGATTATGCCATCAACAAGAAGGCTTGAAAGCCATTCTGCACAATTGATTTTATCCAGACCTGCCTGAGCAAGAGCAGGAATTCCTCTCCACCAGACACCGAAATCCTCCGTTGCAGGCACACCGTCAGCTTCAAGCGCTGCATCAACCGTTTCGGAAATATCATAACCTGCTTCAGCAAGGGATTCACCATAGCTGCCGTAGGCTTCATCAAAAGCACCGAAATCTTCTTCACTGATTGCAGCCTGAATATCGTCGGCACCGATAACATCAGCTTTAACAGCAGCATCAACAGTGGAAACAACATCCTCTGTCCATACATTTTCAAGGGCATATTCCGTTATTGCCTCATCATAATCACTTGTACCGATTCCGAGCGGATGGAAGCCGTCACCAAACAAACCGTCATTCGTCCAGTCTGTAACAAAACCGCCGATTGTTGAAACCGAAATATAATAAACAAGGAACATTATAACAGCAAAAATCGGAAGTGCCGCAAAACGGTTCGTAACAACCTTATCAATTTTATCAGATACAGATAATTTATTCTGATTTTTCTTTTTATAGCAGCCTTTAATTATGGAAGCTATGTAAATATATCTTTCATTTGTAATAATGCTTTCCGCATCGTCATCCAGTTCATTTTCGGCAGCCTGAATATCCTTTTCAATATGATTCAGAACATCCTTATCAAGATTAAGCTGAGAAAGAACCTTTTCATCCCTTTCAAAAATCTTGATTGCATACCAGCGTTGCTGCTCCTCGGGCATATCGTGAACAGTTACTTCTTCAATATGTGCAAGAGCGTGTTCTACTGAGCCGCTGAAGCTATGCTGCGGAATCGTTTTTTCCCCGTTTGCTGCATGAATTGCTTCCTCAGCAGCCTCGGCAATACCGCTTCCCTTCAACGCTGAAATTTCAACAACCTTGCAGCCAACGGCTCTTGACAATTCCGCAATATTGATTTTATCACCGTTTTTCTTGACAACATCCATCATATTAACGGCAACAACAACAGGAATACCAAGCTCTGTTAACTGTGTTGTTAAATAAAGGTTTCTTTCAAGGTTTGTTCCGTCTACTATATTAAGAATAGCATCCGGGCGCTCGGAAATCAAATAATTTCTTGCAACAACCTCCTCTAATGTATACGGAGAAAGAGAATAGATGCCCGGCAAATCTGTAATAATCACATCATTATGTTTTTTTAATTTTCCTTCCTTTTTCTCAACCGTAACACCCGGCCAGTTACCAACAAATTGATTTGAGCCTGTAAGTGCATTAAAAAGAGTTGTTTTACCGCAGTTCGGATTGCCTGCAAGAGCGATTTTTATACTCATATTCTTAGTTCCTTTTATTTATTAGTTTAGACTAACTCAACTTTTAATTTATAGGGCAAGAAGAATTCCTGCCCGAAAAATTATATATTTTCCACCTCAATCATTTCAGCATCCGCTTTTCTTAAGGAAAGCTCATATCCGCGAACGGTAATTTCAACCGGATCGCCAAGCGGAGCTACCTTACGGATATGAACCTCAACCCCTCTGGTTATTCCCATATCCATAATACGGCGCTTAACCGCTCCCTCGCCACGGAGCTTAACAACCTTTAGAGTTTCGCCGATCTTCGCTTCTTTTAAAGTTTTCATATGTATATCCTCCTATACCATAATTTTACTTGCCATTTCCTTGCTTATTGCAACACGGGAATCTTTTACATTAACAATCAGATTTCCACCGATTGATGAAACAATGCTTACTGTTCCGCCAACAACAAAGCCAAGATTTTCAAGATGTTGTTTAACCTCGGGCTTACCGCCGATTTTTTTTATAATATTTTCCTCACCTGCATCTGCAAAAGTTAAGGGCATAAACATCACTCCGTTCTTTTCGCAATAGTTGAAACTAACTCGAAGCTTTTAAAAACTGGTTAGATTTGCCTAACCGAGGTATATATTAGCAAAGACTAACTGCTTTGTCAAGAGCAAATTTAAACTTTTTAAAGAAAAAATTGAAAAAAAGAAAAATCTATGCTATATTAATATTCAATGAAAAAGCATACTTTGTAAAAAATGAATCCAAGGGCGGTAAAAATTATTATGAAGATTCAAAAATCAGCAGAGGATTATCTTGAAACTATTTTAATTATCAAAAACAGAAAAGGCGTTGTTCGATCTATTGATATTGTAAATGAGCTTGAATTTTCCAAACCAAGTGTCAGTGTAGCTATGAAAAATCTGCGTGAAAACGGATATATTGATGTTGATGATAACGGCTACATTTCCCTGCTTGCAAAGGGAATGGAAATTGCCGAAACCATGTACGAAAGGCATATTGCAATTTCAAACTGGCTGATTGCCATAGGTGTTAATCCGGAAACGGCAGTTGAGGATGCCTGCAAAATCGAGCATGTTATAAGCGCCGAAAGCTTTGAGGCGGTTAAAAAATATTTAACGGATATAGACAAAACAGAGTAATTAAGTATTACAAAAGCAGACGGATAAACCGTCTGCTTTTTTTACATTTATCGCATAAAACCAACTGAATTTTCTGCGTAAACACACAGCGTCTTCAAACGGAAATGCTATAGTTCAGATATAGCTTTCTCTTGAAGGGCATAATCTGTTTTTTCTATTTCTATTCAAATTCTATAGCTATATTTGCTTCCCTGAACTGCAGTGATTTATAGGAATAATCATCTCTTTGAAGCAGGGTAAAGCTGCCAAGTGCGGTTTTACCGTCATATCTGAAGCCATCTGCCGTTTTGGATGCATTATCGGGAAAGTCCTCCCGAACAGCATTGAACGCTTCATAAACAGCCTTGGCAGGATTGGTATCATCTATCTTATCGGAAACGATTTCATATTCCATATCAAGATATTTAAAATTCGCCGATTTACCGTTATAAACAATGCACATACCGTTTGCATTGGTTGAGGTTGCCGTTACGGTTACTACGTTTTCAGCCATTGAAATTTCACAGGTATATAAAAAATCCCCTGCTTCCACGGAAGCATTCTGCCTGAAATCCCGAAGCTCGGGGGTATATGTTTTAACGCTGCAGCCTGCAAGCAAAACACAGAATACTGCTATTATCGGCACAATTTTTTTCAAATGCTATCATTCCATTACTCAAATTCAATCATTAAAGCACCCAGAAGCTCAAGCATATCGTTTACGGTCATTCCCCTTTGGCTTAATTCCCTTGCGGCTATATCTCCGCATAAGCCATGAATATAAACTGCCGAAGCAGCGGCATTGAACGGAGCCATTCCCTGTGCAATAAACGAAGCAGTCATGCCGGTAAGCATATCGCCGGTTCCGCCCATTGCCATACCCGCATTGCCGGTTGTGTTGACAAGAACATTCACACCGTCTGTTACAACCGTGTTTGCGCCCTTAAGCACAACAATACAGTCAAAATCCTTTGCAAAGGCTTTTGCACAGGCAATTCTGTTTTTCTGCACAAAGGCAGCATCCTTACCGATAAGCCTTGCCATCTCTCCGGGATGAGGGGTTAAAACAACAGGAGCTTTAGAGTCCTTCAAAACATCTATATTCAAAGATATGGAATTTATGCCGTCTGCATCTATAACAACAGGAACATCGCTTTCCTTTACAATCTGATTCACAATCAGCTGCGTATCATCATTTACACCGATACCACAGCCAACTGCGATACTGTCTGCCCATTTGACTTCAGCAAGAAGATCCGTCAGTGCACCCACAGAAAGGGTCTTATCCTCATTTTCGCTTAAAGGAGCAAATACAGGCTGCGTTAAATTTGAGGTCAGCGCACCGTAAATGGATTTCGGAAAAGCACATTTCAAAAGTCCAACTCCCGTTTTAAGCGCCGCCTCGGCACAGATAACGGCAGCGCCGGGCATCTTATAGCTGCCGCAGATATTAAGCTGCCTGCCGAAATCACCTTTATTTGAATTAAGCGTTCTTTTCCCAAAAGAGCTTTTTACATAAGTTTTTGTTATGGTTAAAGCGCAATCTTCACTGTAGCAATCATTTGGAATTCCGATATTTACGGCAGTAATTTTACCGCAGTATTCATTTGCAGGAGGAAGAATATGGCAATACTTGTAGGCAGATATGGCAATAGTTAAATCTGCACGCACGGCGTTGATAACCGAGCCATCCGTTGCGTTAGTGCCGCTTGGAATATCAACAGACACAACGATTGCTCCGCTTTCATTAATTGCGTTAAAAACAGAACTGAACGGCTCTTTCGGCTCTCCGTGAAAGCCGATGCCGAAAATGCAGTCTACAATCAAAGCACAATTCATATCGCAGTCTGCAAAATCTGTTACTTTAACACCACTTTCTACAGCTTCATCAAAATATTTTTTCGGTGCAGGCAAGGCAGGCTCTTTATCGCAAAGCACAATTTCAGCCTGATTGCCGAACTGGCAAAGCCTTTTTGCAATAACAAAGCCATCACCTGCATTTTTTCCGTTTCCGCAGAAAACAAGAATTCGTTTTCCTTCTATTTCCCTGCCGTAAAATTTAACAATTTTATCTACGCATTTTCTACCTGCTCGGTTCATTAATTCGGGTTCGGAAAAATACTTTTCTATTGCTTTTTCCTCTGCTGATTTTATTTCTTTTTCCGTTAATATTCTCATACTTACTCCCATAAAATAACCGATGCCACTGCATAATCACCATCATGACTGATTGAAACATCTGAATTTTCAATACCGGTAATATACGGTTTTCCCTTCTCATCGTGATTAATTTCTATTGAATTAAGCCTTTTTTGAATTCCCGTTCCCTTTGCTTTAAAATATGCCTCCTTGGCTGCAAAAATCCCTGCAAAGGTTTCGGCTTTTTTTGAATAAAGAATTTCTTTTTCAGTGAAAACAGATGCCCTGAAGCTGTCTTTTTCAAGGCTTTTTTCTATTCTTGAAATTCTTATAATATCTGTTCCTATACTAAACATTTCCATTCCCTATCGGTTTAACAACAAAGCTGTTTTCATATTCACTTACAATTGTCTTTTTATGCTCATCAAACGGAGCCGGACCGCAGGCATTTGAGCCGGCGCCAAGCATATATCCGTCTATATGAACAGCAGTGGTTTCATATGCTTTCAAATCCTCGGCATGGGCTGATTTTGCACACTGAAGCACATTAAAATGATTTGCATTAAACACAAAAGTGTTTTCACTTTCAAAGCGAAGCCCTGTTCCGCTGCTATCCGTAAGCTCTGCCCAATAGGTATTATATCTCATACCGCTTTCCTGCGGCTTAATATAAACCTCATGCATATCGGAAACATCAAGTTCAGACACAGCAAAAACCGAATGCTCCTTAAAATCGGAAAGCGTCAGCATATCATAGCCGAAATACTTAACATTGGAAAACTGTTTCGGCATTTCCAGTGTGATGCCAAGCCTTGGAACGTTCATAATTTTAAGATTTTTATAGCAATAATCAACCTTGATTTCTCCGCTGCCGTAAATTTTATATGTTACAAAAAGCTTTCCGAGTTTTCGGCTCTTAGGCGAAACAAGCTTGTATTCAGCATTTAATACAACGGCATTATGCTCTATATGATAATATTCCTTTTGCCTTTTGCTTTCAAAGGAAAGCTTATCAATACCTTTTTTATGCCAATTTCTGCACAAATACATATCATTATCAAGAGGAGCTCTGTAAAGCTCGGGATTAAAGCCCTTTTCCGGACCGAGAGGACTTTGATTGAAAAGCTGTCTGCCGTTATAGACATAGCTTTCAAGCACACAGTTTGCCGTATTATAAACAATTTCAAACTTATCCGCAGTAATGAAAAGCTTTCTTTCACTGCAGGAAACCTTTGGTGCTTCACATTCTGCTATCGGATCTGCCTTGTAAGCCTCGCTAAGAATAATCTGCTCCCTTGCAATATGCTTTTCACCGTCATAATAATTAAAAATAATAACCGTATGATTCCTGAGCGTATAATCAATTTTTTGTGCAACGGTTCGTGTTGGCTCAATTTCAAGCTCAAATTCGCCGTTTTCCGCTGCAATACCGTTATTCAAAACGGAATATTTAACTGTGCATTTCTGAATTTTGAAATAGCTTTTGCTTGTAAATTCAAATATGTTATTTTCCTTATGCCTTGCTCTTATAGGGCGGTAGCAGTTTTTCATCTGAACAGCACCCGTATGCGGTGTTCTGTCTGCATTAAACAAGCCGTCAACGCAAAAATTGCTATCGTGCTTCCATTCGCCGTGGTCACCGCCATAGGTGTATTTATAATCGCCGTTTTTGTGGTACACTGCATGATCGGCAAATTCCCAGATGCAGCCGCCCATCATAATATCACTTGAATAAAAGGCTTTAACGTAACGCTCCAGATCGCCTGCACCTACACCCATGGCATGGGCATATTCACAAAGGAAAAACGGCTTTTCATAATATTTGGAACGAAGACCTCTGCCTGCTGCAATTTTTTCACATACCGGCTGAGAGGTGTACATTTCGGAATGCACATCATAGGAAAAGCGCCTTGTTCTGGTTGCACCCTCATAATGAATCGGTACAGCAGTCAGTTCCTTCAGATTTTTATAGCAATAATCCTGGCATCGGATACCTCCTGCTTCGTTTCCGAGCGACCACATTGTAATGCTGGGGCTGTTTTTATCACGCTGAAACATTCTGTTTACCCTATCCCAGTAATGTTCCTTCCACTGAAGATTATTACTGATCAGATTGGGTCTGTAAGGTCCGTCACAGCAGACGCCGTGCGCTTCAATATCCGCCTCATCAATAACATAAATGCCGTATTCATCACAAAGACCGATAAAAACCGGATCCGAAGGATAATGAGATGTACGAACGCAGTTTACATTATAATCCTTAAAAATCCTAATATCCTTTTCAAGCTCATCAACGGTCATCACATAGCCGGCTGCAGGAGTTGTATCATGATGATTTACGCCAAGAAGCTTAATTCTTTTATTATTGAAATAAAAAATATTTTTTCTGATTTCAACGTGCCTGAAGCCGATTTTCTTTCTTATAATTTCTTCCGTTTCATCCCCGTTTGAAAGAGAAATATACAAATCATAAAGCTTCGGAATTTCAGCGCTCCATTCTTCAACATCCAGCACATCAAAGGTTATTTTATCCGTTTTTCCCGGACATACGCTGATTGATTTTTCGGCAATTGTTTTATTATGATCTTTGATAACGGCATTAAAGGAAATCTCTGATTTAAGCTTGAACTCGGGAATAACATCAAGCATATAGGAACCGTCCTGATTATATGTAATCTTAGCCTCAAAATCATATATGGAATTGTCACCTGTTCTGTAAATCAGAACATCACGGAAAATTCCGTTGCTTCTGAACATATCCTGACATTCAATATAGGTTCCGTTGCACCATTTGTGAACAACGGCGGCAATTTCGTTTTCACCGTCTGCAAGATAAGGAGTTATATCAAATTCGGCTGTATTATGGCTGCCTTCACTGTAACCGACATAATTTCCGTTTACAAAAACATCAAGGCTTCCTGCAACACCGAGAAAGGCAACACTGAAATTGCCCGTTGTATCGCTTATGATAAATTTTTTTGAATAAACGGCAACAGGACAGTCTTCCGGAAAATTCGGCGGATCAACATTAAACTGATAACGCTGATTTACATAATAGGGCTTTTCATAACCTGTATACTGCCACATAGACGGAACGGAAACAGCATCCATATCCTCATGATCCGTATCAAATTCGTCAGGCATTTCGGAAACCTTTGAATAGTATTTAAAATTCCATTCACCGGACAAAACAGCTACCCTTGAAGAATTATATCTTTCGGTTCTTATATCCGTTTTATCAAGCTCTGCCCTGTTTGAAAACGGAATAAAATATGCACGAGGGGTTAAAAGATTTTCAGAATAGACATCAAATTTTCTGTAATTATCTCTCTTTAATTTATAAATCATAATAAAGCTCCGTCCGTATTATTAAAAATGGTTTCAAGGTGGGTTTTCTGCGGTTTCAGACCGCATTTTTCATAAAATTTCATAGCTGACTCATTGCAGTTCCAGACATTAAGCGTTAAATTATAACAGCCGTTTTCCTTTGCAAAAGCAACTGCATAATCATAAAGCTGTTTTCCTATATGCTGACCTCTTACGCTTTCATCCACACACAAATCATCAATATAAAGCGTTTTCACATCTGTAAGAATATTATTATTTATATGCTGCTCAAAAATACAGAAGGCATAGCCCAAAACATTATTTTGTTCATCAACAGCAACAAAAATAGGCTTTTCATCATCAGAAATCATTTCAACAAGCTGATTATCGGTATACTTTCCTGCACCGGATTTGAACAAATCAGGTCTGCCGTTATGATGAACAAGACAAACCTGCCTTAATAAATCATTTATTTTAGGAATATCAATATTTTTCGCCCTGCGAATATACATAACACCCTCCTATAACAAATAAAAAATTAATTATATATAATATTAACACATATTCAAATAGAAATCTACCATTTATTCACTGCAGTTTTTGTAATATTTTTCCGTCTTTGAAAATATATATTATCAAGGACGGTGAAACACTTGAACGCTAATGTTGAAAAAAGATGCATTGAAATCGGAGAGTACATAAGAGATACGGGAGCAACAGTAAGACAGGCAGGAGCAGTTTTCGGAATCAGCAAATCCACTGTACATATTGATGTTACAAAAAGACTTTATGAAATAGACAAAACGCTTTATGATGAGGTTGCAAAGGTTTTGCAGGAAAACAAGGCAGAGCGGCACATACGGGGCGGTAATGCAACAAAAAAGAAATACAGCGGCTATAAAAAGAATTGATATTTTTCCTTCTGCGTGGTAGTATATATTTTAAGATACACACAGGAGGAATTTTTATGACGATAGGTTTTATAGGCTGCGGAAATATGGGAACAGCTATCATAAACGGTATTACCAAAGCAGGTATTGTTGAAAGCAGCAGGGTTTTTGCTTTTGACCCATATGCACCAAGCATTGACAAAGCCGTTAAGGATTACGGAATTACAAAATGCGGCAGTGCCAAAGAAATTGTTATGAATTCGGATTTTGTTGTTCTTGCAGTTAAGCCAAATCAGATTGCATCTGTTTTGGAGGAAATCAATTTTGAGCTTGAGAAGCAGGATGCGGTTCTTATTTCAATTGCTGCAGGAAAAACACTTGAATTCATCAGGGACAACCTTACGCACGACAGCAAGCTGGTAAGAGTTATGCCGAATATAAACGCAAAAGTTGCCGCTGCATGCAGTGCTTACTGCACAAACAGCCTTGTTTCGGAAGAGGAGAAAAAGGCCATTGAAACAATCTTCGGTGCAGTGGGAACTATTATTGAGCTTCCCGAAAGCAGTTTTTCGCTTTTCGGAGTGCTTGCCGGCTGCTCTCCTGCGTTTGTTTATATGTTTATTGATGCACTTGCAAGAGCAGGCGTAAAAAACGGAATGAAGAAGGATACCGCCCTTAAAATTGCAGCACAATCCGTTTTAGGCAGTGCAAAAATGATTTTGGAAAGCGATACGCATCCGTTTGAATTGATTGATCAGGTATGCTCGCCCGGCGGAACAACCATTGAGGGTGTAACCTCTCTTCAGGCAGACGGCTTTGAGGCGGCTGTTCATAATGCTGTTGACAAAGCAGTTGATAAAGACAGTAAATTATAAAACAGTTAAAAAATACACCGCAAAGGTTAAACACTTTGCGGTGTATTTTTTTAATAGAATATTACCTAAGCTGCCATAATCCTTTTCAGTGTGATATGTTTTATCCTTTCCGAACAGAAAAGCATAACTGCTTCATAAAAAACAATAAACGTTGCCAATGCAATCAGGAACGCTTTAATATTAAAATTGAATTCAGCTATATTTTCAACTTTTCCGAATATAACAGTTACCATAAATTTAAGCAGCCCGTACTGATACACGGTTCCCACAGCAAATCCCAGATAAGAAAAGGGGCGGTATCCGCCAAAAACAGCCCTGCAGCAGGAACGATATTCATACCCAAAGGCATTCATGAGCGAAACATTTACGGAATTGAATTTCACAACAGATGAAGCCGCAAGAAACAGGGTTATACAGGAAAATAAAATACCGATTGCAACCATCAGAACACGCATCATTACATCCGCATATTCTTTCATACCGAAAGACATCTGCATAGTTGCGGAATAGGAAAAAGCAGACAGAAAAACAAAAATCACCAGCGAAATTCTTTGACGGATTACGCTTCTTTTCATTTCAATCATAAACGGAGCATCCGCTTTTTTGCCTTTATAAAGCTTAACCCTGCCCTGCTTTCCCTTAAGAAGATTTATCAGCGGCGTTTTCAATCTGAAGAAACTGTAAACCACGGATGCAAAAGAAAAGAATACCGTTGGCAGCAGCACAAGATACAGCACAACAGAGAAATGGAAACTTACATCCATATCGGGAAAAAGACGATCCGCATTCTGAACCTCATAGAATTTAGGCATCAAAAGGAATGCCGATGCAAAGCCCATAGCCGTACCGATAAACACATTAAAACCAAAAACGGAAAAATCCCTTGCCAACCTTAAATCCGAAAAGCCAAGAGCCTTCAGGATACCAAGCTCCTTTCTGTGATAATCAATATAGTTTTTTATATAAAAACACAGAAGCACAACGCTTGTAGCAAGCATACAGCCGCCCGAAACGCCGCATACAACCTTGCTTGTCATCAGCTGCGCATCAAACATAATTCTTGCTGCTTCATCAATCATCAGGGATTCCGACAGGGATAAATCCATACTGTAATTCATAAAAAGCGTACATATAAATACGGCACAAAAGGAGATAATGCTTATCCCTGCAAATCTAATACTGTTTTTTAATCCGATTATCATAGTTTTACCAGCCAATCTCATAAGCGGTTTTCCGAAGCTGATTTGAATAGGAATCAACAATTCTGCCGCTGTTCATTTTTATTATGGTTTTCGCCATATCGGCAATATTTTCATTATGCGTAACCATTACAACAGTAAAGCCGTATTCTTTTTGAAGTTTGCTTATATAATCCAGAACAAGGCGCCCTGTTTCTTCATCAAGCGCCCCTGTAGGCTCATCAAGGAAAAGTACCTTCGGCTTTTTTGCCAATGCCCTTGCCAGTGAAACGCGCTGCTGCTCACCGCCGCTTAATTCACCTGGATACTTTTTCATTTTATCCTTTAATCCAACTGCTTCAATAATTTTTCCGTAATCACGGTTTCCTGCCAAATCGGCACACATTTTTACATTTCTGTCTACATTCATAGCGGAAAGCAGATAATATTGCTGGAAAACAAAGCCTATATTGTCTTTTCTGAAAGAAGTTAACTCACTGTCCGTAAGCTTAGTGATATCCGAATGATCATAAATCACCGATCCGTTATCTGCTCTTTCAAGGCCGGATATGACATTCAGGAGTGTTGATTTTCCCGAACCCGAGGCACCTAAAATTACAACAAAATCGTGATTTGAAATATCAAATGAAATGCCCTTAAGCACTTTAACGGGGGCTTCTTTTGTTCCGTATGATTTTTCTATATTTCTTACTGAAATCAAAACTATTTTTCCCCTTTCATGCTTTTAACAAGGCTTATGCACACCTCGGTTATCCTGCTGCTGATTTCCTCGGCGGTAAATCTGCAGACATCCGTTGCAATAAGGGAAGCGATTCCGTGGGTATATATCCACAAATGCTCATAAAGCCTTTCCGACTCATTTTTTGCAAGTGCATACTGTTTCCGAACAGAGCACAGAATTGTTTGATAGTTATCGTCTATATTCGGCAGTGTGCTTAAAACATCCGAAGCATCGCCGAACCGATTCATAAAAAGCAGTTTAAAAAAATTCGGTTCATTTTTTGCGAAAAGAATATACTGCGTTCCCACACCCTTGAATGGCAGTTCCGAAGAAAGGCCGGTTATAATATATTGGTTATATACATTTCTTATTGCCTTAACAGTTTCAAGTAAAACCTCGTCCATATTTTTAAACAGACCGAAAACAGGCTTTGAAGACGAGCCAAGCCTTTCACCAAGCGATCGTGCAGTTATGCTTTCAATTCCGTTTTCCCTTACCATATCCATAGCAGCCTCTATGATTTCCTCTTTGGTAAATTTATATTTCGGCGGCATAATATCACCCTTTCTTTCAATACGCAACGAGTGTTGCGTAACGTCTGTTTTTTTATTATACATTCCTTTTTAATCCTTGTCAATAGGCTCATACTTCGTACACAAAAGCAGCAGTCAACCGACTGCTGCTTATTTTACATTACCTCTGTATCCTCAAGGCGTTTATTAAAGAAAGAGATTGGTTTTTTGAACGGAATCCGAATTACAAGTCCGATGACCAGAGCAATTACAATATATGCCGAAAGCTTCAGCAGATCAATCCAGTAATCACTGCCAAAGGTGCCGCAGACACATTCACGCATAGCATTTACAACATAGGTAAACGGAAGATACGGATGAATTGTTCGGAAGAATTTTGGAGTAACATCTATCGGGAACGTACCGCCCGAACCGCCAATCTGAATAACAAGAAGTATAACCGCAATGGCTTTTCCTATATCACCAAATGTTACGGTTAAAGAATAAATCAGAAAGCTGTAAACAAGCGAAGCAAAGCAGCCTGCAAGAACAAACAGCACCGGATGACAGCACTGAATACCAAGGAAAATCAAATCGCCAAGACAAATGATAAGCCCCTGCACCAAAGCAAGAGAAACAAAAAGCAGACCTCTTCCGAAATATTCCTGATACGGCTTTACCCGACCGAGTTCACTTTTATGCTTTACATTTGTTTTCAGAATTGCCACCAGCACAATTCCGCCAACCCAGATAGCCAGCGTGCTGTAGAAAGGAGCCATGGCTGAGCCGTAATTTTCAACCTCGTAAACCTTATCTGTTTCAATGGAAACGGGGCAGGCCATAAATGCACCGAATTCACCTGAATTTCCTTTTATAATATTTAAAAACGCATTAAAGGATTCATTATGGCTTAAATTTGTTATATTCTTTGAAAGCACATCAAGCTCGGCAGAAACGCTTGTTAAAAGTGCCTGAAAGGAATCGGCACTGACTGAGCCGGCTGCCGTGGCAGCCTCAAGAGATTTTAAAACGGCAGCCATTTTTTCCTTATCATTGTCAAGCAGGGAAATCATATCCGATGCATTGCCAAGGGCGGATGTTAACGAAGCCACTGTGCTGTTTATCTGCGGAGCGGCAGTTTTTTTATAATCATCGGCAACCGAATTCATTTTAGCCGAAATGCTGCTGAGCCTTGCCGTTATATTTTTGAAATCAACAGGTTTATTGTTTTTTAACGCCTTATCTATATCCGCTGCTGCCTTATTTGAAAGATCGGAAATACTGTTAAGCTCAGCAGCAAGCTCAGTTACCTTACTTATCGGAAGCGGAAGGCTGGAATTAATTTTGGATAGTATTTTCGAAGCAGTAGCCGCCTTTGCAGATATATCGGTTAATTTATTATAAGTATCCTTAAGTGCCGTATTTAATGATTCATCTTCTTTTACGCCATTAATTCTGTTCTGTGCTTCCTGAACATAGGAAACGGCACTTTCAATTTCTTTGTTCAGGCTGTTTATAAATACACCTGCCGAATCTGCTACGCCGGTAAGTGATTTTTCCACAGCGTTAACCGCATCCTGCGTGTTTTGAACAGCGGAGCCGGCATCACCGCTTAAGGAAGAAAGTTCTAAATCATTAAGCTCTTTGCCAAGCTCTTTAATAAGACCTGCTGTTTCGGAAAAGCCGGAAACTGTTTTTTCAAGGCTGTTTATGCTTGTTTTGGCAGCATCAATCTGGTTGGAAAGCTGTTCAAAAAGATTATCATCCTTAACGGAAACATCATCGGAAATAATTCCGAAAACCTCACTTAAAACATCAACAACCGTTGTAACAAAAGATTCATTAACCTGTGTCTGAACGGTGGTAACAACCTTATCTGTTATCTTGGTTGCAATAGCATTTTTCTTTTCATTTGCATAATACGTAATTTTCGGCTGAACAAAATTGGATTTTACAATGCTTGTTAGGGATTCGCTGAAATTTTCGGGAATCTCAACAGCCGCATAATATTTGCCGGATTTAACACCGTTCATTGCTTCAGCCTTTGAAACGAATTTCCAGTCTATGGAATCATTTGCTTTCAGATTGGCTTCTATCTGATTGCCAACGCAAATACTCAGATTTTCTATTTGTGCTCCCTTATCGGCATTGATTACTGCAACCTGCATATTTCCCGTACTTCCGTAAGGATCCCAGTTTGCATAAATATTAAACCACGCATAAAGTGACGGCAGAACAGCAACGCCGATTATAAGAATAATTGCCATGGAATTTGTAAAAATCTTTTTTAAATCACGTTTAAATATTTTCAGAATCATTTTCATCTTCATCCTCCTCTATATCTGTCAAATAATCAAAATCTATTTCTTTAAACTCCGTTTCCTCTGCATTTTCAAGAAAACATATAAGGTTTTTCAGAAAAACATTTCTGAAATAATCTAAAACCAAAAATACAAATACCAAAAGAAATATAAATACAATCCAGATGGAAAGCCAAAGCATTTTGCTGCCATGGCTATGCCCCATATAAAGAGCAAAAACCGTAAATAGCAAAAAAGCAGCTATTGAAACAGCCTTAAGCACATTTACAATTTTTATATACATGCTGCCCTTTGATAACAGCTTTTCACACAGAACAAAATACTTTTTCACAATATAACCCTCAAATTCATCGGAGGAATGCTTTTTCTTAAATTCTTTTAACTGACTTTCGGCGATATCCTTTGCATTGTATTCGACCTTGTTTTTTTCATTTTCTGCCACAACGCACACCTTCTTCTTAAAATTATACAATTCATTATAGTTTGTAATATATCAAGACGCAAGACGTTTTTACTGTTTGTTTATTATTTATTTACAATTTGTATTACAAGGCGTTTAAACTGTAAAAAAGGACTTGCCCGAAATTGAGCAAGTCCATATAAATTCATATTAGATTTTGTTCCACAAAAGCTGATTATCAACAAATGAAGCATCAATTTTTCCGTTATTTTTCAGCCATGAAAGATAAGAACGGACTGTGCTGCCTGCAAGAACATACTGCTCAAAATTCATTTTGAGATGATATTCATCAAAAATACATTTTAAAAGAGATTCACTGTTCATAGGCGTTTTCAGCAATTCCGTAATTTTATCAGCAATTTCATAAACCTTTTTCTGATTAAAATCAGCCAACTCCCTGATATCATCTGTTGCCTCTGCGTGGGACGGAACAAACATATCAGCCTCAAGCCCCTTTACCATATCCAATGTTTTCAGATATTCGGCAATATCATAGATAAAGGAAATCTGATATTTTTCAAGCGTTTCTCTGCTGCTTAAGCAATCTGCAAGGAAAACAACATTATCAGGTGTACGGAAGCCTGCCATATCAAAAAAGTGGCCCTTTAACGGTATAATTTCTATTTCATCAGGAAAGGAGGCATCGCTGAAGGCTGTTGCACTGCTTGGTTTGGCAAGAAGAAATTTGTGCATTAAATCTTCAGGAGGAAAGCCGCCGTACAAAAAGGACGGCTCCAATACAGGATATTCCGTAAAGGCCTTTTCAATGCCGTCTGTAAACACCCTGCATCCCGTTTGCTGCTGAAGATATTGATTTCCTCCGATATGATCCGCATTGGAATGTGTATTCAGAATACCCTTCAGTTTCCATCCGTTTTCATCAAGGATTTTTCTGACCTTTCTGCCTGCATCCTTATCATTTCCGCTGTCTATCAAATAAACGCCATTTTCGCTTTGCCTGTAAATACCGATTTTAGCAGGGCAGTTTATATAATAGCATTTTTCACTTATTTTGGTTAATTCAAACATAAATCTCGCTCCTAAAAAAGATAAGGAGAGAACCGATATTCCCTTCTTACAAATAGATTACATATACTTTTTGATTTCATCAACCATATCGGTTTTTTCCCAAGAAACGCCAAGGTCTTCCCTGCCCATATGACCATAAGCAGCAACATTCTTATAGATTGGCTTTCTTAAATCAAGGCGGTTTATAATTGCCGACGGTCTTAAATCAAATACCTTATTAATGATTTCTCCGATTTCTTCGTCTGATTTAACACCTGTGCCAAAGGTATCCACCATAACGGAAACAGGCTTTGCAACACCGATTGCATAAGCAAGCTCCACCTCACATTTTTTTGCAAGGCCTGCTGCTACAATGTTTTTAGCAACCCAGCGTGAGGCATAAGCCGCACTGCGGTCTACCTTTGTAGGATCCTTACCGCTGAAAGCACCGCCGCCGTGACGGGCATAGCCACCATATGTGTCAACAATAATTTTTCTTCCTGTAAGGCCGCTGTCGCCATGAGGACCGCCGATTACAAATCTGCCTGTCGGGTTAACATAGATAACGGTTTCATCATCCATCAGCTCAGCAGGAACAGTTGTTTTGATAACCTTATCAATAATATCTTTTCTTAAGGTTTCAAGAGAAACGGCGTCACTGTGCTGGCTTGAAACAACAACTGCAGTTACTTTAACCGGCTTGCCGTCCTCATACTGAACGGTAACCTGTGTTTTACCATCGGCATAAAGATAAGGAAGCGTTCCGTTCTCACGCACTTCCGTTAATTTCAGTGATAACTTATGAGCAAGACTGATCGGCATAGGCATAAGCTCTTTCGTTTCATCACAGGCAAAGCCGAACATCATGCCCTGATCGCCTGCACCATTTAGATTATATTCATCTTCCTCATCATTTTTAAGTTCGAAGGATTTATCAACACCCATAGCAATATCCGTGCTCTGCTTATCAAGAGCAACAAGCACTGCACAGGTATTACCATTGAAGCCTTTTTCATCACTGTCATAGCCGATATCACAAACCGTTTTTCTTACAATAGACGGAATATCAACCTGTGCATTTGATGTGATTTCGCCCATAACAAGCACCTGACCTGTTGTGCAGGTAGTTTCGCAGGCAACACGGCTCATAGGATCCTGCTCTATCATGGCATCAAGGATAGCATCCGAAATCTGATCACAGATTTTATCAGGATGGCCCTTTGTAACCGATTCACTTGTAAATAAATATTTAGACATAAGTATTCTCCTTTCAGCAGGCAACAGCCGAAACAGCAGCTGCGGCTGCCTTCCTTTTATTGCCCAAACAAAAACACACTCTGCCGAGTGTGTTCCGTAAACTCATCACTCGGTTTAATCATTAAAATTAAATCATACCGCAGGAATTAGCACCTTGCTTAAAAGCAGGTTGCTGTGGCGTCATAAGGCCTGTCCCTCAGCCACTCTTGATAAGGTACTGTTAACTTTGAAACTATGATAACGCAACTGTACTGAATTGTCAATATATATTTTTATGTAAAAATAAATTCGTGAAATTTAAAAAATGTTCATCATTTATACAAACTTTGGATATTGAAACGAATTTATATTTTGTATATAATTAGTTTAGAAATTGTTTAGAAATCAGAGGTGCTGACAAATGGCAAGAAAAACAGTGTTTATAACAGGCGGAACAGGCACAATGGGTTGGTCTGCAATTAAATATATGTTAAAAAAGCCCACAAAAATCAATTTAAAAATATTAGCAAGAAAAAGCAAAAAGAACATAGAACTTCTTACCCCGTATATGGCAAAGCCGAATGTTAAAATAATATGGGGGGATTTTCTTGATTACGATGCAATACTGAAGGGCGTTGAGGGCAGCGATTATGTTCTTCACATCGGCGGAATGGTTTCCCCTGCCGCTGACTGGAAGCCTTATTTAACACAGAAAACAAATATCGGAGCAGCTGAAAACATCTGCAAAGCAGTGCTTGCGCAGCCTGATCCGGATGCAATTAAGGTTTGCTATGTCGGTTCCGTCGCACAGACGGGCGGCAGAAACTATCCGATTCACTGGGGCAGATGCGGAGATCCGATTAAAATTTCAATTTACGATCACTATGCCATTTCAAAAACAATTGCCGAACGCATTTTTGTGGAAAGCGGAATTAAAAACTGGGTTGTTCTCAGACAGACAGGCATACTTTATCCAAGCATTCTGAACAATCTTGACCCGATTATGTATCATGTTCCGCTTAACGGTGTACTTGAGTGGTGCACTGTTGAAGATGCAGGCAGAGTAATGTGCAATCTTGTGCTTGAGGATATGGCCGGAAATCTCGGCAAGGATTTCTGGAATCATTTTTACAACATAGGTTCAGGAGAGGAATACAGAATTTCCAATTACGAATTTATGTGTATCTTATTGGAAACACTTGGTCTGGCCTCCCCCGAGAAGCTGTTTTCGCCGAACTGGTTTATAACCAAAAATTTCCACGGCCATTTCTTTGCAGACAGCGATAAGCTTGATGACTATCTGCATTTCCGGGGAAATATGCCGATTAAAAATTACTTTAAATATCTTGCAAGTCAGTTGGAATTTGAATACAAATTGGCAAAAAGAATTTCTAAGGACGTTGTTGCCTTTTTCGTTAAGCCGTTTATGAAAAAGGTTGCATCCACACCCGATTTCGGAACACTGGACTGGATTGAGAAAGACAACACTGTAAGAATCAATGCTTTTTTCGGTTCTAAAGAAGCATGGGAACGCATTCCGAAAAAATGGGCTGACTTTAAAATAATGAAGTTTGAGAAAAACACAAGCATTTCCGAAAGATTCAAGCTTGACCACGGATATGACGAGGATAAGCCCGAAGCTGAGCTTGACATTGAGGACATGAAGATGGCGGCTAAATTCAGAGGCGGCAACTGCTTATCCGAAAGCATGGAAAAGGGAAATCTTTCGAAAAAGCTTAAATGGAAATGCGGCCACTGCGGTGCGGAATTTGAAGCAAGCCCTGCACTTATACTGCTTGGCGGCCATTGGTGCCCCGAATGCTTTGTACCTCATGAAAAATGGGATTATAATTCCATTGCCAAAACCAATCCGTTCTTTGCGCAGGTATGGTATCCAAGCCATTCCAAAAGCGAAACGGATGTATATTATTTTGATGATTTGTTCCATTTAAACGGTGTTAAATGGGATGATATAAAAAGATAAGCCAAAGGGAGCAGGTTAAAACCTGCTCCCTTTCAACTATTTATTTTGGCCATAATAGGCATTTTTGCCGTGCTTTCTCTGATAATGCTTATCCAGAAGATATTGTTCTATGCCGATATTTGAATTTTCGCTCATTGCGGCAACACGCTCTGTTCTGGAAGCCATTTTGGCAACCTCTTCAAGAATAAGTGCATTTTCAACTGCCTTGAAAGGGTCTTTACCCCAAGTGAACGGACCGTGGCGGTGAACAAGAACAGCCGGGCATTCCTCTGCCTTTATTCCCCTTTTTTCAAACTCTTCAACAATAACCTTCCCTGTATTCAGCTCATATCCGCCGTTTACCTCGGTTTCGGTTAATCCCCTTGCACAGGGAATGTCACCATTTGCAAAATCAGCGTGGGTTGTTCCGTAAGCAGGAATATCCCTGCCCGCCTGTGCCCACGAGCAAGCCCAGCTTGAATGCGTATGCACAATGCCGCCGATATCATCGAAGCTTTTGTAAAGCTCAAGATGAGTTGGTGTATCAGAAGAGGGGTTCAGTTTACCCTCAACCTTGTTTCCGTTTAAATCCATAACAACCATATCATCAGCTGTCATCGTGCTGTAAGGCACACCGGACGGCTTGATAACAAACAGCCCTTTATCTCTGTCTATTGCAGAAACATTGCCCCAGGTAAGCACAACCAAACCATATTCAACCAGCTGAAGATTTGCTTTGAAAACTTTTTCTTTTAATTCTTCCAACATCGTTTATTCCTCACATACCAAGCTTATAAGCAATATCATTATAGAAAAGCTCTTTTCTGAATGCATTGATTTCAGTATTTTCATTGATATGAACAAACTCAATACCCATAATTTCTGCGAAATCACGCATATTATCGGCAGTTAAGCTATAGGACAACACACTGTGATGCGCTCCGCCTGCATAGATCCACGCTTCAGCAGAGGTCTGAAGACAAGGAAGCGGCTTCCACAAAACACCTGCAACAGGAAGCTTAGGCATGGCATTTTTCTGTTCCTTGCATTCAACATCGTTGCAGATAAGGCGAAGTCTGTCACCCATATCAACAAGCGTTACAACAATACCTTTTCCTGTCTGAGCCTTGAAAACAAGCCTTGCAGGGTCTTCCCTATCGCCTATTCCAAGCGGATGAACCTGAATTTTAGCCTTTTCTGCTGCACAGCTTGGGTCAACCTCAAGCATATGAGAACCGAGAAGCATTTCGTTACCCGGCTCAAAATGATAGGTATAATCCTCCATAAACACAGTGCCGCCGTCAAGCCCCTCTGCCATGGATTTCATAACTCTGAGCATTGCGGCAACCTTCCAGTCACCCTCTGCACCAAAGCCATATCCCTGACGCATTAAATCCTGCGCAGCAAGACCGGGAAGCTGGCGAAGACCTTGTAAATCTTCAAAATTTGTATGGAAAGCATTGAAATTGTATCTATCAAGGAATTTCTTAAGAGCTACCTCTTCTCTTGCCTGATAGCGAACAGCATCTATATTATCCGTATCCATAATATAATGCTTTTCATATTCAGCCATCTGTGCATCAATTTCAGCCTCTGTTACAGTCTCAACCTCTTTAATCACATCGCCGACACCGAAATGGTCTACCTGCCAGCCAAGCTTAATCTGAGCTTCAATCTTATCACCGTCTGTTACTGCAACATTGCGCATATTATCGGAAATACGAAGCACATGGGTTTTTCTTGACTCAGCCGCACCTATTGCTGCACGAATCCAGGTTTCCATTTTTCTTTGAAAAGCCTCATCCTTCCAGTAGCCTGCTATAACCTTTCTGTTCAGACGCATACGGGCTGAAATAAAACCGTGCTCTCTGTCTCCGTGAGCAGACTGATTTAGATTCATAAAATCCATATCAATATCATTCCACGGAATATCCCTGTTAAACTGCGTATTCACATGAAGATACGGCTTCTGAAGCGCATTGAAGCCTGCTATCCATGCCTTTGACGGAGAAAAGGTATGCATCCAGGTTATAACACCTGCGCACTTTTCATCGCAGTTTGCAGCCTGCATAACATCAAGGATTTCCTTTGATGTTTTCACGCATGGCTTTGCAATGATTCTGCACGGAAGCTTGCTGCTCCATTCGCTGCACATTTCCTGCGCGTGAGAATCAATTGTTTCAAAAATATCTTCACCGTAAAGGAACTGGGTTCCTACAACAAACCAAAATTCATAATCTTTGATTGACATAACATTTACCTCTTTGTTTATAAATTATCGGCTGCTGATTTTTGAACAGCAAGCCCTTTTTTATACAGTTTCATAAATTCCTTAAAGCCATCAACATCTTCGGCGTACGGATGAATTACTGAACTTTGATATTTACTGAAAACCTTTTCATTCAGATAATCCTCAAGCGGCTTTCCGTTATCTGAGAAAGCATATGCCGCAAGCACAGCAATTCCCCATGCTCCGCCCTCACCTGCGGTTTCCATAACGGCAACGGGTGTATTCCAAGCGCCTGCCATAAGCCGCTGGCCGACAACGGGCGTTTTAAACAGACCGCCATGCCCCATAAGACATTCAAGCTGAACATTTTCCTTTTCAAGAATTTCCATTCCGATTTTAAGTGTTGCCATTGTTGAATAAATCTGTGCTCTCATAAAATTCGCAAGATTAAACCTTGCGTTTAAGGTTCTTGCAAAAAAAGGTCTGCCTCCCTGAAGATGAGCTACAGGCTCACCGGAAAAATAATTGTAGTTCACAAGTCCGCCGCAGTCTGCATCTGCTTCAAGAGCCTTATTATAAAGCAGATCATAGATTTGCGTTTTCGTTAATGCACTGCCCGAAGCCTTTGCAAACTCACCAAAAACAGAAACCCAATAATCAAGGTCTGTGCAGCAGTTATTGCAGTGAACCATTGCCACAGGCTTTCCTGTAGGCGTAGTAACCATATCTATTTCTTCATAAACCTGTGAAAGCTGATTTTGAAGAACAACCATTGCAAAGATTGACGTGCCGGCAGAAACATTGCCGGTTTTAACAGAAACGCTGTTGGTAGCCACCATTCCCGTGCCTGCATCGCCTTCGGGAGGACACATAAGAGCACCTGCTTCAAGCTCTCCGCTTGGATCCAAAAGGAGTGCACCCTCCTTTGTAAGCCATCCTGCATTATCCCCTGCAAGCAAAACCTTGGGCAAAATGTCTTTAATTTTCCATTTGTATTTCTGAACGGCTTCGAGGGCTGAAAACTTCTCAAGCATTTCTTCATTATAATTATTGATTTCACTGTCGATTGGAAACATCCCCGATGCTTCGCCGATTCCGACTGCCTTTTCGCCGGACAATTTCCAATGAACATAGCCTGCAAGCGTTGTTAAATAAGCAATATCCCGAACATGCTCCTCTTGATTTAAGATAGCCTGATACAGATGCGCAATGCTCCATCTTTGTGGAATATTGAAATGAAAAAGGCTTGTTAATTCGTCCGAAGCTTCGGCCGTTGTTGTGTTTCTCCACGTTCTGAATTCTGCAAGCTGATTTCCGTTTTCATCAAAGGGAAGATAGCCGTGCATCATTGCAGAAAAGCCTATTGAGGAAAGCCTTTTGATTTTTGAGCCGAATTTTTCGGATGTTTCCCGATTCAAAGCGGAAAATGCATCCTGCAGACCTTTCCAGACATCCTCGGTATGGTAAGTCCAGTATCCGTTTTCAAATCTGTTTTCCCATGTATGACTGCCCGATGCAATCGGATTGCAGTTTTCATCAATCAAAACTGCTTTAATTCTTGTTGAGCCAAGCTCAATTCCAAGCGATTCCTTACCGCTGAGTGAATAGCTTTCCATAGAAAACCTCCGTATATGAATTACTTTGATTTTACTATATAAGCTTTGATATTTCAACAGAATTTAAATTAAATTTTTATAAAAAACAGTTATAAGACTACCAAATGGTTATTATTCTAAATTGGCAGAAAATAATGCTCAAATCATACCAAATGAGTTGAGCAGAGATAAAGAAAAGGGGCGGAAAATTCCGCCCTTTTGTCTTTCCTGGTACCATCCCAAGTATATCCATCCTTAGTTTTTGTATTGCCTGTAGAGAATTCTTTATCTCTGTAGCTGTACTGCGTTACTGTCTGAACATCAAGAGTTCCGTCACTGTTATTGGGTTTATTGGTAGATTCTTCATACATCAAGCCCTCTTTTATCTTTGCATTAACACTTGGAGAAATCGGAACTCCGGATGAATAATCATCAATCATAAACACTTCTACAGTAGATGCCGGATCGCTGCAAAGAATCGGTATTTCCATACCTTTTATCGTTTTCCCCACCGGAATGCTGAATTCCATTGATTCCGTTCTATCCACCAATTTGCCTTCTGCAGTTTTTAAAGCTGCAACAACTCTGCCGGAAGTTGGAACGGAATCATTATTTTCGACATCAACAATTATCTTATAGTCTTTAAATCCCCGAGTTGCAGATCGAATGGTGCATACTGCCGGTAAATCTTGATTATACCAAGAATAGATACCATCTATATTAATGTTTTTATCTGCTCTGTCCGTATATACATTTAAATAGTCTGTACTGTTCCAACCTAAAAATTTATACTCGCTGTTTTCGTGAGTATCAGTTGGAGGTGTAGCATCGCTGCCATAAGTTACTTTTTGACTGTCAATTAAAGTTCCGTCTCTGTCAAAGAAATTAACAATATAGGTATTGATTTTATAAGTAGCTATAATTGTGATATCCTTGGTAACATTTTCACATGAACCTTTCCATCCCTGGAAAGTATACCCTTTTCTCTGCGGGGCTGAGGGGGCTGTTGCATTTGAACCGTAATCAATCGTCTGAGAGCCTAACGGTGTGTTATCCCAGTCAACAAAGCTTACTGTTACAGGGTTATGCGCTGTGCATGTATTATAATCACTCCATTGACTGGTACCTGAAGAGTTGTATGCTTGGATATAAAAATTATATGAATCCGCAATATTCAATATATAAGGGTAAGAAGTTATATTTCCAACTTCAATATCCTTATTCTCTGCTCCTCTGATACCAATCCTGTATCCTGTTGCACCACTCACTGCATTCCATGTAATTGTCACACTTTTCCCCTTGGCAATATCCTTAGCATTTACATTGGGCTTATTCGGAATGACGGGAACAGCAGGTTTTGGAGGTTCAACATTAATTTTACCCACTCCGTTGATACGAATCACTCTGTAATTTGTACCATTCGTGTGTTTATTAACCGCAATTTGTTCCGTAACACCGTATTTTGAATTCAATGCTTCAACACATCTGCCGTTTCCTGTATAAATGGCAACATGTCCATTCCATGAAATAACATCTCCGGGCTGTGCATCAGCCGTGCTTCCGTTACCGACAACCGAACCATATGTCCACGGAGTATTCCAATAATTTTTTGAAGATGCCGGTAAGGAAATTCCGAAATGCTTGAACACATAATAAACAAACCCGGAACAGTCGAATGAATTCGGTCCCTTTGCTCCCCATACATATGGCTTTCCAATAAAGGTGCGAGCATAATCAACTACCGCCTGACCCGAAATTCCCGAATTGGAAGAATTTGCTCCTGAACCATTCCCATTACCTGAAGAATCAGATGGTTTTATACCACCATACCAACCCCAGCCTCTATAATCTTTTGTAGAAAATTTTCTTAATTTTACTCCGCCATAATTACTTTCGGCATCATACATTTTTCCGTTGCCTGCATAAATACCAACATGCCCTGCCTTACTATTCCATTGATATCCGTAATATACACAAGCACCAACCGGGATATCTGTTGAACTTTTAGAAATAATCCATCTATTTCCTGCTTCATAAGCAGTTCCTGTACTTATGTCAGGATAACCAGCACTTACATAACATGCTTTAACAAATGCTTGGCAATACCCATCATAAGCATGGGGATTATTTGCCGCAACATTTTCAGCAAATGATATAATCTGAGAAACCTGATTGGTTGCTGCACGAGCAGTAATTGCACCTAAAGGTAGGATTGTTACTACCATCAACAATGACAAGAATATTGAAAATATTCTTATACTTATTTTCTTTTTCATTTTCTTTCTCCTTTTACTAATATTTATCTTCCGATATCAATTTGTGAAACCATTATAATACAGAAAAATTATGATTTCTATACTCTGACAGAGTACACCCTATAAATTTCAGCAGAAAAAACAGCCTTACTCACAACGAGCAAGGCTGAAAATATACATATTAAATTATCTATGCTTTAACAGCTACCGAAGCTTTTTCAACTGTATGATTTACAACATTCAGAACATTAATCACAAGCTGCTCCGTTTCAACGGAAAACGAGGTATTATCCTCCGGAATGGTGCAGTAAATGCCGAAAACATAGCCGCTGAAGGTTTCATATTCATCAACGGGAAGCTCAATTTTTAAATTTGCTTCAACATCATCCAGTGAAGCGCTGCCCTGAATCATCCATTCCTTTTCGTTTATCTGTTGAATATCAGGCTCTTTAATTTCAGCACTTTCTTCGTTTTCCAGATCGCCCACAATTTCCTCGAGCAAATCATTCATTGTGATGATGCCGACGGTGCCGCCGTATTCATCAAGAACAACCGAAAAATGATTTCTGCTTTTCTGCATATTTTCAAACAGCACATCTATTTTCATGTTTTCGGGAACAAATACCGGCTGAGAAACCGCATTCTTTTTTATAGAGTTTTTGCTTTTATCCTTCAGTCTGAAATACTTTTTGGAATCCAGCACACCGATAATATTATCAATATTCTCTTTATATATCGGATAAACACTGTGGCTTGAATTTGTGATTACTTCATCCCATTCTTCAACCGAAGCATCGGCATCAAGCCCCAGCACATCGGTTCTGTGGGTTGAAAACTCGCCGCATTCCTTATCATCAAAATCAAAAATATTGGATATCATAATCCTTTCATCTTTATCAATAATGCCTTTTTCGGAACCCACATCCACAAGCATTCTGATTTCCTCTTCGCTGATTTCCTCTTCATTCGCATTAGGATCTATTCCGATACAACGCAATACAATATTTGTTGATGCCGTAAGAAGCCAGACAAGCGGAGCAAATATTTTTGAAATAACCGAAATAAGACCCGAAACGCCAAGAGCAATCCCTTCTGTTTTCCGCATTGCAATACGCTTAGGCACTAGCTCGCCGAACACAAGCGTTAAGTAAGACAAAATCATTGTAATCACAATAACAGCTATGGTATCAAGCGTTGAACGTGAAACAGGAATACCCGTTTTCAGAATTGCATCCACAAGAATTTCCGAGAAATTATCTGCCGCAAAAGCCGATCCAAGAAAGCCGGAAAGCGTTATGGCAACCTGAATGGTTGCAAGAAAGGAAGCGGGCTTAGAGGTAAGCTTAACAAGGCGCTTTGCTTTTTTATTGCCCTGTTCCGCAAGCTTTTCGAGCTTGACATCATTCATAGAAACAATTGCAATTTCGGCGCTGGCAAAAACTGCATTAATCATGATAAGTATTAACTGCAAAAGCAGCTGTGCCCATATAGGCATTTAAAAATCACTCCTAACTGAAATTTGGTATTTATTATAAACCAACATATCCTTTTCTACAATATTCCTGTTAAAAATATTACAATTATTTAACAATTGTAATATAAGATGAAATAGTAAAACACATCTGACAATAGAAATATTTTCCTAAAATCATTATAAATATTGACTATATCGGTATTTTTAAGTAAAATAGCTATTGGCAATTATAATTAAGGAATTTCGTTTAAAAAAGTATACTAAGCTGATAATATTCCTTTCCTATTTTCTATTTATAAATTTGATATTTTGAATTCTCTCACGCCTTGTCCGTCTGCAGCAAGGAACTACGTGAATTTTGTTTATTATTTGCAGTCAGAAAGGCCATGTGAATAAAATGAATTTAACCGAAGCGATAAATCTTGCGAAACAGGGCAGGAGTGTTGGTTGGGGTATCATAATTAAATCTACATATAACAGAAAAAGATTTATTACATCCAAATACTTAACTACTTCATTGGAGAAGATTCTCAGCGAGTCCTATGTAAAAGCATTGTCAAGCATAAATCTTCTGCATAATCCCGAGGTTTTTCCAAGCTGGCTCGGTATTATCATTGCAAGCATCAGTTCAGCTGAATTAAAAAATGAAGGCAAGGCAAGTTTTTCGGGAAACGGAATTTATGAAAACGAAACCTGGTATACGGATATAACTGCCGAGAGCACAGATTCCCTTCCCGAAAAAACAGATTTTACGGAAAAAGAAATCAAAGAGATTTCCAACAAGCTTTTTGCAGCCCTGAAGCCCGAGCAAAAAATGTGTTTCCTGTATCATTATATTGAAGGATTTTCCGTAAAGGAAATATCAAGAGCACTTCGCTGTTCGGAAAATGATGTAATTTCATTGCTTAATGCAGGCATACAAAAACTTAACGAAATCTGTGAAGCATTAAAAAAGAGCAATACAAAGCTTGCTGTTTTTTCAAATTCACTTCAGTTATTTACTTTTGTTTTAGAGGCTGAATACAGCTATGTGCAAAATGCTGAGGTTCCCTCAAATATATTAAATAAAATTATTGAGGATGCCGCAGCAATTGTTGCCGAAAAAGAAATAGCTAAAGAAAAAGAGGCTGAGGAAGAGACAGAAGAGGATGAGGATGAGGGAAAAAAGCCGGGCCTTTTCAGCGGCAATAAAAAGATAATTGTGATTATTATCGTTATTGTTGCGATTGCCGCAGGACTTACCATCCACTTTGTAAACAAAGGCAAGGCTCCTGCCGAGCCCGCCAACAATTCGGACAAGCCCTCTGAAAGCGACACTGTTTCAGACACTAAACCTACAATGGACATTACGAATGAAAGCTCAACAGAGGATAGTTCTGAAAGTACATCACAGGAAACCTCTTCAAGCAGCGCACCTGTTTCAAACCAAAGGCCAAACACATCGCAGCAGCGTCCTACACAAAGCCAAAGACCGCAAAGCAATAATAACAGCGGCAGCAGCACCGGCTCCAATAGTTCGCAGACAAACAGACCGCCTGCAACAAGACCAACCAATCCATCAACAACTCCTACTAAGCCGACACAGCCGTCCACACAGCCAACGTCAGCTCCGACACAGCCGTCTACCGAACCTTCGACTGCGCCAAGTACTTCACAGCCCGATTTTGAGATACCTGATATTGAATAATTTGATATCCCCCGGTTTTACCGGGGGACTTATTCTTTATCACAGGATAAAAAAAGCAGTGTTTCAACAAGCGTGAAACACTGCCTTTTTGTTTTTATTAACTTTATATTTTGGCAATTCCGTACCAACAAAACAATCACTGTTCTTTTCCTATAGTGATTGTATTTTGTCCACGATGGCGGATAAGGTGCTGCGTTGTAAAGGTGCCGTCATTTTTAACATTGATAAGCACACCGCCTCTGAATGGAACAAGATAAATGTTGTGGTCACAGGAAAGCCCATATGTAAGTCGAATACCGTCTTTCATTACAGAAAAATTATTCATATGGTCGTGACCGGCAAAGCATCCTTTTGTTGAACCGAGTTCAACCATTTTTTCAAACATCTGATCATCAACTGCAGGGGTTCCGTCCTCATTCGGAAAACGAAATCCCCAAAGTTTGTTGTCTGCGCCTTTGGCTTCATCATAAGCCGTCATATATTCCTGCATAGGAACATGGAAAAACGCAAGTGAGGGAACAACCTTGGCTTCATCGCCATTAACCTCTTTTGCAATTGATTTGATTGTATTTTCATACCATGCAATCTGATTATCATGAAAATGGTCGTAACCATTGTTTTCTTCGTCATAGCTATGGGAATCCATCATAATAAGGGATGTTATCACTTTGCCGTTATCATCGGTAACATTGTAGTAATAATTTCCCGTTCCGTCTGTATTCTCATCCCCTGCCTCATAAATACAATTCGGCAGTGATTCAAGATAATTACTAAGGGTTTGCCTGTCTGCAATCTTTTCGGGATCTAAAACCTCATTTTCTTCATACTGAATATCAAGCCCCTCATGGTTGCCGAAAACAAATCCCCATGGAACACCAAGCTTTTCCATGTATGAGCAAAAGGTTTTAAACGCAGTAAAATTTTCCTTTTCGCTTGTTATATCACCTGTTACCATAATCATATCGGGAGCGGTGGTTTCCACCATTCCATTCCACACCGCCTGAAAACCAAGCATTGCGTATACTCAGATTACGAAAGCGGATAACATCATTTGTGTAAAGAACATCCTTGCTTTTTTTCTTATCGTACAACTTCCACAATCTGCCGCCGAGAGTCGGCAGAAATTCAGCATAAAGATAATCATTTTCAAGAATAGCAACTTCTATCTCCTGCTCTGTTTCCTCGGTATATGAATTCTGCTGTGTATATGGATAAGAGGTTTCACGCCAGCCGTAATCAATAAACAAGCCTTCAAAATTTTCAATATCCGACTTTGATTTATGCGGCTGTTTTTCAAGTGAAAGATGCGGTACATCACTTGTTTGTGTCAATGAAGACACACGGTAATTTCTTTTTTCAAGCCTTGGCACTGTTATTCTCCTTAATAGCATAAGTATTTTTATCTAAATCAATAATTACTGCCGTTCCGTCTGAATAGGTTGCTTTTTGTTTTTCATAGCAGCCTAAAAATTCATGCTTTATCATTTCCTTGTTATAAAGCTTAGCCTGTAATTCGGCAAGAGGCTTAACCCGTTCAATTTCCTCTTTCAGTTTTTCATCTTCAAGCAGTTCTGCATCGGCGGAACGCGGATCCTTTCCGAGCTTCATATCCCTTTCAATATAAGGATGGAAATACGGCATTCCGGCATTTAATGCGCAATGCAAAGTACCGCTTTCACCCTTTGGAATACCCCAGTTATTCCACCAATCCCATGGAATCATAATGCAGTCATGATAAACAAGACTGCCGAGCGGAACAGGAATACCGACAGCTTCACCGTTCACCTGCGGTCTGAGCGTATACGGACCATGATGAACAAGTGCAATATGATTCAACAGCTGCATTGCAGGCTCTTCGGAGGACATAATAAGCCCCTTTTTATTAAGATAATCAAAACAGGCTGCACGGTGCTTAATGCTTTCCTCTCTTGTGATTTTGTGATTGGGATGGAAGCACTCGTCGCCATTCATTACTGAGAACACATCAAGATAGGCACCCTGAACATCAATATCGTGTTCTTCAAGCTCAGAATAGGTTTTTTTAACGAAATCAAGCGCCTGTGAGGCACAAAGGAAGGTATGCTCGCCGCCGTCCCATATAGAGCAATACGGGTGCGAGCCGTCAATTCCTGTTACCGCTTTTTCCATATCAAACACAGGAGAAGTATAATAAAAATCACGATACTGATCATGAAGCGCAAATATATAATTCAAATCACGGCAGGTATCGGCAAAACCTTTCAAGCCATCCCAACCGCCTGCTTCTTTGCAGGGCGGCAATATGTACGGATGATTATTATCATAACCCTGCTCACCCCAGCCGTCTGTATGAATATAAAGCTTATCAAGCCCAAGCTGTTTTATTTTTTTCATTTCTTCTGCACGCTTTTCAAAGGTTGCATACAGCAATTTATTTGTGCCGTTTTTATCATAAAACTTTGATGCAGGCTGTATCTGTGAAAAAATCTTATGATGCAGCACAGGGCAGCCAATCAGCTTTTCAATATTCTTATTTTCCTTTATTTTATCATCTGTTGTTACAAGCTGATTCGTTTCAATAAGATAATTTCTGTAATCCTTTGCAGCCGTGTTGTAATCCATCTTATCGTGGAATATAAATCTGATTTTCCGTTCATAGGAAAGCCTGCCGAGGGATGACATCCAATGCACGGAATTTACAAATGCACTGTGTCTGCCCAATGATGAAAACATGCAGGCATCATAAGGCGTTTCGGCAATGGCAGTAAAGCCTTTTCCGTCGCAGACTCTGCCCCAGAACGGCATATAGCAATCACCTGTATTGATTTTTCTTAAATAATGTTCAAAACCGATTGTTGAAAGAATATTCTTCTTATATCCGTCAGGCATTAAAAAGCCCTGACGCATGGCATCAATATGATAGGACTCCTTTCCCCTTTTCTTTGAATTGAAAGGCGCAGGAAAGTAAACGGCCTGAATATCACAGCCTGTTTCGTTTTCTGCCTTTAAAGAAAATTCTACTGTATCTTCGCCTGTAATTTTTGCTGTTAGCATTAACGTGAAATCAAGCTTTCTGCCAAAGGCAATATAATTGCCTAAGCGTGCAACAATTTTTGTATCATCATATTCAAAGGATTTTTTCAAAGCAGAAAATAAATCCCGATAGGTGCTGATATACTTATTTCCCATCTTTTTTCTGAGAATTATATACGGTCTTCTGCCGTCGCTTATCCATGAGAAGCCATTATGTATAATCTCATAGCTTCCTGTCAGCTCATTGATTTTTAATTTAATATTGCTTTTTTTCATATCAATCCACCTCTATTTTAAAGCAAACAGGCATTGTATCATTCACCTTTTCGCTTAATTTTATTGTTAAGCATTTTTTGTTCTGTGTGAAACTGACTTTAGAATTACTGCCGAGAACAGATATATTTTTGATTACACAGTGAAATACATCCATTGTATCGGCAAGTGTTTTTATTCTGAATTCCGACTTTCCGTTCGGTTTCAGGGCAAAGGCATATACAACACCTGTTTTGCAGGTAAAACGATAATCCTTTGCCGTATAGCTGAAATGCTCTGTAAATGAACCGCCCTTTTGCTTCTTTCCCTCGCCGAATACCTTATACGGCTGCGTGCCCCAGATGGCCTCTCCATTTCTTTTTGTCCATGCACCAAGGGACGAAACAATATTCTTTTCCTCATCACAGAAAGTGCCGTCTGCCTTTGGTCTCTCATCTTTCAAGAACATTTAAAACATACTCAGGATATTCGCCTGTTGAATATTTATTGAATATAAGATTATATCGGGCGCAGCAGCTTTTAATCTATTCGGATTTGAACATAAATGAAATAAGTGCCGAAATCGGATTTAAAGATTCAAATAATTTTATCAGGCAGTTCAGTAAAAGATTTAAAGTATCGCCTCTAAAATTCCGAAAGGAAAACAGAGTATAGAAAAGCTGAAATACAATACCGAATAAATGCAAAAAAAACAAGGTAGGACGCACTGCATATTCTGCAGTACTCCTACCTCAAATTCCGATAACGAACAATATATACATGATTAATTATATTTAACTAAAGTATGTATCACAATGCAAACTCTGCAAATATTCCCGAAATACCGGCAATTTTTTCCTATGGTAAATCTGTTGCTAAGTTGGAAACACCTGTACCGATTGCTGAATTTTCCTTTCCGATTAATCTGTAAAATGGATTTTCTGACCGCAGCCATGTTCACCGCAAGTATGGGATTTTCCGCCGTGTTCATGATTGTGATGCTCACAATGCACATCGGGATTGAAAGCAAGATTGCCGGCAACAAAAGCAGTTACAGCTTCATCGGCATTGCCGCTGACTCCTCCGTAAAGTTTTATTCCATTTTCTGCAAGTGCAATTTTTGCACCGCCGCCGATGCCGCCGCAAATGAGTACATCCGCTTTCACAGCTGAAAGCACACCTGCAAGGGCACCGTGACCGGAGCCATTGGTATCTATAAGCTCTGATTGAAGAACCTTGCCGTTTTCAACATCATATAATTTGAACTGCTTGGTGTGACCGAAGTGCTGAAAAATGTTTCCGTTTTCATAAGTTACTGCGATTCTCATGGTATTTGCTCCTTTTTCTGTTTTGTGTTTCATTTTAATCTGCCGTTTGATGCAATTGCTTTTGTAGCAAAAATCCGCACTGCCGCTGCAAAGATGGAATTCGCCGCCTTCAATTCTCAGCGGATGACCCAGCACAAGTGCATTTGCCAGCTTTTTTCTTGCGGTTTCATATATTTTCTGTGCGGTTGTTCTGCCTACACCGAGTTGTGCTCCGCATTCTTCCTGGCTGAGTCCTTCTTTGTCAATCAGGCGTATTACCTCAAACTCATCAACCGTTAAAACAATTGGTTCACCGCCTGTATCACCCATCGGAGAAAACTCAATTACTTCAGGAAAAAAACACACACGGCGGCATTTCGTCGGTCTTGGCATTTTATCACCTCGTCATATTATTATAATGTTATTTCGGGCATATGTCAATAACTTTATTGACATATGCCCGAAAACATATTATACTTATTTTATAAAAGGAGACTCCGTTTATGAATTACTTAACATATTTACCGGTATTTAGCAAACTTACAAAATCACAGCAAGACATACTTACACGTTCAGCTTTTATCCGCCAATTCAGCAAAAATGATATCTTGCATAACGGTTCGCAGGATTGCACAGGCCTTATTCTTGTACTGTGCGGTCAGCTTCGTGCCTTTACCATATCCGATGACGGCAGAGAGATTACAATGTACCGCCTTTTTGAGCGTGATATCTGCCTTTTCTCCGCCTCCTGCATTATGAACAGCATTCAATTTGACATAACCATTACTGCAGAAAAAGACACGGAGGTTTTAGTTATCCCACCGGAGATTTATAAAAGTATTATGGAAGTTTCCGCACCGCTTGCCAATTACACAAACGAGGTTATGGCAAGCCGCTTTTCAGATGTAATGTGGTTAATAGACCAAATCATGTGGAAAAGCTTTGATAAAAGGCTGGCCGGTTTTCTTTTGAACGAGGCAAATATTGAGGGCACCGACACACTTAAAATCACCCACGAAGCCATTGGCAACCACTTGGGTAATCCCCGTGAAGTAGTAACACGAATGCTGAAATATTTTGTAAATGAAAAGCTTATTTCACTATCCCGCGGAACAATTAAAATTATAGATAAAAACGGACTTGAAAAGATTATAAACAGATAAAGCAAAGCGTTGAGCTTCTAAAAAAGAAATGCTCAACGCTTTTTTATTATTTTTCGCTGAATTGGTCTTTACCGACACCGCATAAGGGACATTCATAATCCTCGGGAAGGTCTTCCCATTTTGTGCCCGGAGCAATACCATTATCCGGATCGCCTGCTGCTTCGTCATAGACATATCCGCAAACATCGCAAATATATTTCATCTTAGTTCTTCCTTTCAGTTATCCATTCCGCAGGGAGTGGATTTTTTATTTAATGCTTTATCATTATAAACTGCGTCATAGAAACGGTATCCGCCGGCAAAGTTATAAGTATCAAAACCATTGCCTGTCAGAATTCTGCCTGCGATATAGCTTCTCAACCCACTTTGACAAATGATATATACAGGCTTGCCCTTATCAAGCTTACCAATACTTTCACGCAGTTCATCAACGGGAATATTGATAAAACCTTCTGCATGCCCCATGCTGAACTCCATTTGTGTGCGTGTATCAAGAAGCGTTACACTGCCGTCACGCGGCAGCATTTCATCTTCTTCGTAATACCATTGCTTTACAACACCGTTTTTAATGTTTTCGATAATATAGCCTGCCATATTTACAGGATCCTTTGCGGAGGAATACGGCGGGGCATAAGCAAGGTCAAGTTCGGCAAGCTCATAGGCTTTCATTCCGGCACGAACAGCGGTTGCAAGTACATCTATGCGTTTATCAACCCCGTCAAAGCCTACAATTTGAGCACCTAAAATACGATAACTGTCTTTTTCAAACAGCACTTTCATAGTCATCAGCTTACCGCCGGGATAATAGCCTGCGTGACTCATAGGGGAAAGAATAACCTTATCTACAGCAATACCCATAGCCTTTGCAGTTCTTTCGTTGATACCGGTTGCAGCAGCTGTCATATCAAATATCTTAATAATCGAGCTTCCCTGACCTCCTGTATAATGACTGTCACCGCCGCAAATATTGTCGGCAGCAATTCTGCCTTGCTTATTGGCAGGCCCTGCAAGAGAGAGGAGCGTATCTGTATCGGTTACAAAATTCTTGATCTGCACCGCATCCCCCACAGCATAAATATCGGGAACAGAGGTTTCCATTTTATCATTGACAACAATACTGCTTTTTATACCAAGCTCTAACCCTGCTTTTTGAGCAAGTGTTGTTTCGGGCGCAACGCCTATTGCCATAACCACCATATCTGTATGAAGAACCGGAGCATCCTTGAGCATGACATCTATGCCGCAATCGGTATCTGCAAAGCCTTCTACAAAATGGGAAAGCATAAGGGCTATACCATTTCTGCGAATTTCTGCATGAATAAACGATACCATATCTCTGTCAAAAGGAGCCATAAGCTGCTCCGCAGCCTCCACAAGGGTTACATCTATTCCAAGATTACGCAGGTTTTCCGCCATCTCTATCCCGATAAAGCCTCCGCCCACAACAACTGCCGATTTTGGATGCTTCTCCTCCGTATACTTCTTAATCTTCAGTGTATCTTCAACGGTGCGGATTGTGAATATCCTGTTGCTGTCAACACCGTCAAAGCCCGGCTTTATCGGCTTGGCGCCGGGAGAAAGTATAAGTTTGTCATATTTTTCGGTAAAGACTATTCCGTTTTCAAGATTTTTTACGGTAACGGTTTTGCTGTCGGGATGGATTGACGTAACCTCATGATGCACATTCATTTTTACTCTGAAACGCTTCCAAAAACTTTCAGGTGTCTGCAAAGTAAGCTCATCTTCCAATTCAATGGTGCCGCCGATATAGTACGGCAAACCGCAGTTGGCATATGAAATAAATCCCGAGCGCTCAAAAACAACGATTTCTGCCTGTTCATCAAGCCTGCGTATTCTTGCTGCAGCAGTAGCACCGCCTGCAACGCCTCCTATAATAACAACTTTCATTTACCTGACCACCTTTCCGCGGTAGCTGCTGATACCGCCGATATTCGTTGCGTTTTGGTATCCTATTTGCTTTAAATAGAACACCGCCTGTCCGCTTCTGCTGCCGCTGTAGCAATGAACATAAAGCGGTGTGCTTTTGTCTTTGACAGCATTTTTAATGAAAGAAATTCTGTCCAGCGGTAAATTGATACTTCCTTCAATATGACCGTCACGGTATTCCTCTGCCGTTCTGACATCCAGCAATACCGCACCGTCGGTTGCTTTGTATTCTGCAACGCCTGCGTTAATATCGGCGGTGCTTCGAAAAAAATCAAACAGTGCCATCTTTGCTCTCCTTACAGCATTTCTTCAATCTGCTCTTTCGGTCTGAAGCCTACAATCTGATTTTCAAGCCTGCCGTTTTTGATTACAGCCAGCATCGGAATGCTCATTACCTGAAACTGTGCTGCAAGCTCCGGCTGTTCGTCAACATTGATTTTGCCTACTTTCACATCACTTCGCTCATTTGCAATTTCCGATACAATCGGGCCTACCATACGGCAGGGACCGCACCAATCAGCATAGAAATCCAGAAGTACAGGTTTATCGGAATTTAAAACTTCGTTTGCGAAATTTTCTTTATTAATTTTAATTACAGACATTTTCGTGTCCTCCTTTGTTTTTATTGTGCCTTTATTATAGCCGATTAAAAATCAAAGTTCTGTGATATTATCACTTAGCCTCTTCCAAAGAGGCAAGCAAATGAAACGGATTACAGATGTGCAATAAATACGAAATGAAAAAAGCGTGTAAGTTGCGAAATATAATTTCCTAAAGCAAAGGTTAAAAACCCAAAACTCCAGAGGGCTATATCGCATTTTCCACTTACACGCTTCATTTTGCAATCTCGATCAAAAAGTGTTTTGAAGTAACTCGGCAATTAAAACTGCTTATTTGATTGTATACCGAGCAAATTCTGCACTTGAATCAATAGCTGATTTGTATTTTATTTTTTCCTACTGCACCACAATATTCAACAACACCTTTATCGGGGATATAAACCAATGTTTTCGAATTCATATTATCCTGCTGCCAAATCAAATGAAAAACCCTGGTGTTTGAATTTGTTTCAATTTTTATTATATCGCCATTTACAGCAACCGGATACGGGCGATTGAAAACTTTTAAAAATACTTGTTTCTTTTGATTAAAGCCCCAATATGTACTGCTCCATTGATATTTTTCAAACTGATTCATAATAAAATCAATATGTTTTACCCACTCTGTTCCGGCTGCACCGCCGCCCCATTCGCCGAAAATCACAGGCACATTCATTTTAATTTGATTTTCTCTGACAGTATCAAGAATATGTTCTACTCTTGCGTTGCTTGAATATTTGTTATACAGCGGAGAATCAACAAAAATATCATATGCATGCGGAGAATATACACTTTTTGAATTGCAGGAAATCTTAAACGGGATACCCAAATTTGAATAATAGTTATGCTCAAACAAATTGAGTTTACCGTATGTATTCACCTCTCTGCACATTTTATCAAAAAACGGATTATAATATTCGGAATTAAAAGCGGCCGTGTATTTTTCAAAGCCCTGCAAGGCTTTTGCAAAATTCAATTTGCTGTTCATAACCTCTTTCACTGTTTTGAGATTTTTAAAATTCTTAACAGATGAAATAATCTGAACAACAGATTTTAAAAATCCCATTTTGTCTGAATTATTTTCAAAATTACTGCTGAGATTCAAATCTTTACCAAGGGAAATCTTCAACACATTCTCAACAAGGTTCAAAAATACACTTCTGCCGTCTTTATCAATATAAGGCTCGTTCATATAATCAAAACCGATTATGTTGTCAAACTCGGCAAATTCTTCGGCAAAATGCTTCCATACCCTAACATACTTTTCCTGAATACAATTTTTATTATTCCAAAAATCATGAAACGCCTTTTGAACGCTGTTCATATAAAAATATCCCTCTGCCCATATTGCAAAAGGTCTTTTGGACTTAATACCATCAGGCAAAGCCCATTTGGGCGCTCCGTCTCCGTGCGGACGGCAGCAATGAACCGAGAATAAATCCTGATGCATATCAAGAAACACATAAATACCATGATCACGGCATTTACGCACGAACTGCTTATAAACATCCATAATTTTATTGCTGAACCTGTTTTCTTCAGGTTCAATCAATTCCCAAGTTATACCAAGGCGAATAATATTAACGCCGTTTTCTTCAAGAATGTCAAAATATTTATCTTTCAAAATACCATGCAACGCTCTTTTTGATTTCAGCTTATCATTCTTTATACAAACATTAATTCCTCTGAAGAGCCTTTGCCTGCCCAGCTCATCCCTGATCACCATATTATCGCAATGGAATCTGTCATATACAGTATTATTCGGCATCAATAATATTCTCCTTTTTTCATCTTTTTGGAAACTGTTTTACATTAGTATTAATCGTTACCATACTTTCTTACTATATTATTATAATTATATCACATAATTCTGATAAATAAAACCCGCAGACTGACGCTCTTTTGATTCTGTACGAAAAAGAAAAGCTTTCCTCTTGCTATCAAAAGATGCGCTGCACCTTTTCCCGAATTTTCAGCCTTCGTTTTATAATTCAGAGCCGCATATTCGAGTTTTTTATCATATCGGCAAACAAAAAGCACCGAAAAAATCAGTGCTTTTTGTGATAATTAACTGCAACGAAATACTTTCCAGCTTACCACGGTTACACCCTTTTGCTTTGCCCGTTCAAGCAGGCAGCCGCTCTTTAGTATTCGGTACTCCAATACTCTTTTTTGCCATTCGCCCTGATTCTGAGCGTCATCAATGGGAAGTGCCGGATGCAAAAACATTTCCGTAATTCCGTCAACGCAGTTGTCAACAGCATTCAGGTAGTATTTTTCAAGTGTATCAAGGTTACCTATTCTGCTCATGGGCCAAGGGTTTGAAACAAGGTCATCAAGCATTTTAACACCTCTTTTTTCACCGGCACGAACAATCATCTGCTGATATTTTTTTACAATTTCCGGAACGCTTCTTCCAAACTGTTTTTCAAGGAAACCGCTTGTTTTCGGAAATCTGTAAGGAAGATTATGTTCAGCACAAAAATCAAATGCATCAATATAAAACCTTCGTCCGTTGATTCCGTAAAGTGTTGCACAGTGGTTATCTGCGTGATCAACCGTACCGCCGTTATCGGTTATAAAACGATACTGCTTTTCAAGCTCTGCCCTTACATCTTTTCTTTTTGTTTTAAAAACTAAATCCTTTTGATTATGCGGCAAACCGTTTTCAAATGATTTAACATCTGAAAGGCTTTGCCATTTTTTATTTTCATCATCAGAATTGATTGTAAGGTGAACACCTACATCCGCATTGTTTTTCTTTGAATACGCAACAGCCGCTTTTGCGCACGGGGCAACAGCAAGCAAGGAGGTTGAGGTGATTAGGTTTTTTTCCAAAAGCTCAATTATGGCGCTGTTTTGCTGATTGTTATATCCGAAATCATCGGCATTTATTATAAGATATTTACTCATTATCTTTACGCTCCGGTAATTTAAGGAAGAAAGATACAACGCTTGCCAAAACCATAGCTGCAAACGGAAATACGCAAAGCAAAACCCTTGAAGCGGCGGCAGGATTGCTGCCGGGTTCATCACCGCTTACAAAACCGAAGTATTCGGATACAACATAAAATGCCAAGGAGGTATAAAGACCGTTAAGCCGGTTCATAACACCCATAAGGCTATTGATTATGCCTTCTCTTTTTACACCGTTTCGCCGATAATCATCATCAATTATTTTTGCACCGATACAATCCATAGTTGTAAGGCAGGCGGCAATACCGAAGCCCATAACGGCAGCAACTGCGATTGCAGCCGGCAGCACTTTTGCAAAATAAAGAGGAACAAACCCAACTGCCATGATTATAAAGCCCGTTCTCCAAATTGTCATAACGGGAAGCTTTTTTGAAATCCTTGACCAAATCAATATTCCGATAACCGCAACACCCAAAACTATGCCGAGCATTATAGTTGTTGAGCTGCCTCCGAGTCCGAGGGTATACTTTACATAAAACGGCAGTGCCTGTGAAATAAGGGCGAATGCCGAAGAATAAAATGCACCGGCAAAACCAAAAATCCAAAAATGCGGGTTTTTGATAAGTGCAATAATACTGTCAATAATCCTTGGCTTTTCAAATTCTTCATAATCCGTGTTTTCACGGCAGCCTAAAAAGCTGTACATCATAACTGCAACAGCAAGCACACCATAAATAAGGGCGGTTAATTGATAGCCGATTTTTTCTGTTATCATTGGCGTAAGCGCAATGCTGATTGCCATTGCAAAAAGCTGACATATCTGGCGTATGCCATTCGTTTTTGCTCTTTCGTTATCACTTTGGAAAAGTTCGGGGAACAATGCGCCGTAGTTTGCATTTACAAGTGAATCAAGAGTACCCGTAAGAATATACATCAAAAGCATATATATAAACAGCATTCCTTTTTCACTTTCAATAAATGACGGAACATTAAAAAACAGTATAAAGCAAAGCACCAACAGTGGTGTTCCGATAATCAGCCACGGTCTGCGTCTGCCCCATTTCGTGCGTGTTCTGTCGGATAAAAAGCCGTAAACAGGGTTATCTATTGCATCAATAAATGTATAGATAAGCAGAATAAGCGAATATTTTTTCATTTCAAGCCCAAGCATATCAACATAAAATATGGCGGCAAAGGACTTAAACATATTAATAGGCATTGATGTTCCGAACATGCCTATGCCGTAACGAAACGGCGATGCCTTTTTCAATGTTGTATTTTTTGACATAATAAATTCCATAGCCTTTCCGGCTACAAACAACTCATCAGAATCACTGATACGCTTTGCTGTAGCCTGACAAAGCGCATCAACGGGCATTCAGCCGACTGTGCCGGAGTCTGTTCCCTTCTTCCGATTAAGGGAACAGCAAAACTTTCAGCAAGCCGAATTCATTGCACCGCATTGATGAATTTCAGATGACACAGCTGATCATTTAAATCGTGTAATATTTCACACAATCTCCGATTTAAAATATATCGGATTTGAAACGGATGTAATTCTTTTTGATTTTCCAATTCCTTTTAAAGCCTTTACATATGCAAATTTAACCTTTTCAAGCTTGATTTCCGCCCTGCCGCCGATAAGCTTAATGCTTTTTTCTCCTCTGTCGGTAACAAGAACCAAATCTTTCGCATTGCTTTCAGCAACAAGAGGAATTCCGGTGCTGTGTTGGGCAGTATCTCCCATAGAAAATTCCCCGTATTTCAGATTTATGCGCACACCGCCCGTTCCTTCGCTTATAAAAGTTTTTCCTCTTTTTACAGCATCTAAAATATCTTCGGGCGCAGGCGATTTTGCATAAACTCCCGTTACGGGGTTGCCAAGCCTTGCAAAGCTTCCGGGCTTATGGAAATCACTGCCGCCTACTGCAGGCAGCTTTCTGCCTGCACAAAGCATATCGGTCCACCATTTTATTCCGTCCATATTTGTTTTTCGCATAGGTCCGTTCCAGATTTCAACCATATCAAAAGCTTCTTCATTCCCCCAAAGATACGGACAAAATCTGCATTTCGGGTGATTGACGGAAATAACGGCGCCTTTCGAACGGGCATTTGAAATAAGGCGTTTCATTTCTTCCTCTGTATTCGCAATAAAGGAATTTTCAAAAGGGTTTTGAACCCCAAAAAAATTCATATGGCCCTTATAATTTGTCCATTCAACTGCAGGAATAAAGGTCAGGCCGTCAATATGCGGCAGACAAAAATTTTCAGAAAAATTGTTGTGATTTGCAAGAGCAATAAAGTCAAGCCCCCTGCTTTTTGCCAGTCTGCCGGCTTCATATGCACTCAGTTTTCCGTCCGATGCAGTTGTGTGAATATGTAAATCACCAAAAAGCAGCCGTTCTCCTTTAAATGTAAAATCAATATCATATATAACATCAACGCCCTTTGGCATTATGTGATATGCACCAACAATAATCTTCCATTTTCCCGATTTAACAGGCAGACACATATATCCGGGTGAAGAATCATATTCACCGATGCTGATGGTTTTATATGCGCTGCCCGACCATCCGAGAAAATTGCCTTTTTCATCCTCAAATCCTATGTCAACTGTGTTGGACGGCTTTAAGTCTGAAAAAATCCCTTTTCCCCTGCGATAATACTGATAGCTGACTGTTATTCTTTCAACATTATCCGGCACCTCAAAGGGTATTGTATAATAGGTGCCCTCTCTGCTCTTTGGAATGTGGTGACGAAGTTTTATAAATATCACCTCTTAACAATTGGTTTATAACAGTATTATACAATATTTAACCGCTTAATTCTTGCTATAATTTAAGAAAAACAGGTGATTTTTTTAAGTTTTTTATATATCATTGACAATTTCATATATAAAATGCTAATATTTTAATGCAATATCACAAAATCGGGGTGTGTGCAATTTGAACATAAAATCAGAAGACTGCAATGATAATTTAGTGGTTTTAGTAGATTATCACAACAACAAATCATTAAATAAGTATGGTGTTGCATGCCATTGGTGGAATTCGGAAACCACTTCCCTGCATTGCCATAATTTTTATGAATTTTTTATCGTAACAAGCGGTGAAGCGGTTCACGAAATAAACCGGGAGCACCGAAGGCTGCACAAGGGAACGCTTCAGCTTATTCAACCGAAGGACAGCCACAGAATTGTATCCTCGCAGTCAAAAAAATGCACCCATATAAATATCAGTGTAACTCCCGATAAGCTTGAAATGATTTGCAACGCCCTGAACATATCTCTTGAAGAGCTGATTGAAAATACCGAAACCGTAACAAATTTATCTGTAAATGAGCTTGAATACTTTATTAAGATTGCCGAAAGAATCAGCTTGCTTCACTTTAACTCAGATGAAAAATTCCGTGTGCTTGTTTGTGAAATGATTGTTGAAACCGTTTGCATTTTTTACAGAAATATGATTTCGGCAGAGCTTGACTGCCCTGAATGGTTTACCGATATACTTGATACCATTCATTCACCTGAATACTGCGGCTGCTGTGCCAATGATGTTTATAAGCTTGTAGGCTTTTCGCCGCCAATTGTAATTGAGCAATTCAAAAAACACACCGGCAAAACGGTTGTTGAATATCTTAAACGCATTAAAATGAACAAGGCATGTGAACTGTTGAAAAACACCGATACGCCTATTATTGAGATTTCAAATGTTCTGGGCTATGCAAGCCTAAGCCATTTTAACAGAATATTCAAGGATTACATTGGGATTACGCCTGCCAAATACAGAAAATCAAAGAAAAATGAAAACAGGTTCATACACAAAACAATAGGAAATTAAAGAAACCGAATTTACAAAAGGAGAAGCACATGCATTTGATGATAAACACAAATATAAAATATAACGAATCACGGTTTGCTGCAGAAATGGCTGCCGAAAAGAAGGGCGGCGTTGCCTTAGCCGAAAACGGTGTTTTGTATTTTAAATATATTGTTTACCCTGCCGCACTGGACACGCTTCCGATCTGTAAGGACAACAGAATATCGGATATAGACCGCTGTATAACCGATTTAAAAAGCAGTGTGATGTTTTTTGTAAAAGTTTTGCAAACAATGACAGGCGGAGAAATCACTGCAATCCCTGACAATAATTCTTACATCGATAAGGCTATTGTATTAAAGCACGACACTTCTTTGGCGGATAAAACGCACGGACAGGGCTTTGAGCTTCGCATACAGGAAAAGCAAATAACAATTGCATCGGACGATTATCAAGGAATCTCAAACGGTATTTATTCATTTTTAGAAGACAGCTTAGGCTGTATGTTTGCAACATCCGATTTTGATTATATTCCGCACCTTCAGACAATTCATTTACCGAGAATATACAAAACAGAAGTTCCTGATTTTCAGTGGCGAAATATTTATTCTTTTGAAGTTGACGGCAGTAAAAACAAAAGCTGTTCTTCCAACGGTTTAAGCTGGAATACAAAGCTTCGTCTAAATGCTATATCAAGCGACTGGTATAACTGGTGCCATACCTCTTTTTCATATATTTCTCCTAAAGAATATTTTGATACGCATCCTGAGTATTTTTCTTTATATCACGGTAAAAGACGTTACAAACAAGGCCCTGTAGACGGTCAGCTCTGCTGGACAAATGAAGAAGTATACCGCATTATTTCCAAAAAGGTTTTTCGCGAAATGGCGGAAAACCCTGATAAGCATATTTGGGACATTAGTCAGATGGATAACTGGATTAACAGAGGTTCGGGCTGTCAGTGCAGCCGCTGCCGTGCCATTGACAGAGCTGAGGGGTCACAGATGGGAAGCCTTCTTACTTTTATCAACCGTTTGGCTGACGAATGTCATGAAAAATTCCCCGATAATTATATTTCAACTCTCGCCTATAATCACACCGCTGTTCCGCCACGCACAATCCGACCTCGTAAAAATGTTATTATAAAGCTTTGTTTGATGCCGGGCGACTGTGCCTGCAGCTATGCACACCCAACAGGCAAAAATGCAGAAAAGGCACATAACATTGTTAAGCAATGGGGCAAAATTGCGCAGCACATAGTAATATGGGATTATCTTGTAAACTTCCACAACTATTTAATGCCGCATCCGCCTTTATACGGCATTGCCGAAAACCATAAGTTCTATTTAAAAAATCACACTTACGGAATCTTTCACCAGATGGCATATGAAACGCATAGTGCAGATGCAGAAATGTCAGCATATCTGATTTCAAAATCCATGTGGAATAAAGATACGGATATTTCCACTTTAGCATCAAAATACCTTAAAGTTACATACGGCGACGCATCACCGTATCTTGCAGAATATTACAACACCATGTACTCTGATGTGCTTGCATCCAAAAAGCAAATGTATATCTATGATGCTCCAAGCGCCTGTGCGGCAAAATATTTCAGCCGAAAATGCGTAACACATTATCTGAATTTAATTGAAAAAGCTTTAAAAGCCGTTGAGGACGATGCTGTACTGACCCGGCGTGTACAGAGAATAAAGCTTAATGTTCTGTATTTACGTGCCGCCGCGTTTTCACTGCATTGGCGTGAACGGCTGAAAGCACTGAACGAATGGAAAGCGTTATGCGACAGCCAAGGTATCGTCACCGTAAAAGAAGGCGAAACAGGTAAAATTTCTGATTTCTATCATAAAATGAAGCGAAAAATATCTGTAATTCCTTATGTACTTTCCGCGGTTGCTCTTCTCATGGGGTTAATAATATTTCTGCTGTAATCAAAAATGGTTAACGGATATATAATATATTTCGATGCAAAAGCAGTCGGGCAAGCCGAAAAGCCTGCTGTTATGCTATACAAATTTAATACTGAACAATAAGTGCAAGTGTGGTCTTCAAATGCGATGTAGACTTTAATTGGTAAAGCAGTATAATTAAAACAGAAGCTTCTAAAAACTGAAAGGACTATTGTTATGAATACTGTATTTTCAAGAAATCTAAAAAAATTCAGACTGCAAAAGAATTATACACAGGAGCAAGTTGCAGATATTTTGGGTGTAAGTGCACACACGGTTTCCCGCTGGGAATGTAATACAACATTACCTGATGTTACGGTTCTCCCGGCACTTGCAAGACTATACTGTGTTTCAATAGATGATTTATATAAAGAATCATCTATTGCATACGAAAACTATGCACAAAGATTAACTTCAATTTTTGAATTAACACATTCACCTGAAGATTTTATTCGGGCAGATTCGGAATTTAAGAAACTTTTAAGAAGCAATAAATTAAAGACATACGATATGTGGAACTACGGGCTGATTCATCAGCTCATGATTGATTATTGTATTGATAAAGCATTCTTTTGGTTTAATAAAGTATTAGAACAGGGTAAAACACCGGATGAATTTGCATATTATAAAACCCGTATTCAAAAAATGAAGCTTTGTTCTCTTCTTGGCAAAGATGAAGAAAATATCAAAGAGCAGCTTAGCAAAACCGAAAGCCATTCTTCCGATGTAAACGAATGGTGTTTGCTGCTTGCGGCTTATATGTTTGCCAATCGTTACGAAGATGCCTATAAAAAATTCAAATATGCAGCTTCCGTTTTTCCGAATGAATGGGAGCTATATATTCACGGCGGCGATATTTGCAAAAAGCTAAAAAAATATGATGAAGCCTTTGAGTATTGGGATAAAGCAGAAGCGATCGGAACAGACTTTATGGACGGAAAATATTCAAAAGCATATTGTTATGAAGAATTGGAACAATATGAAAATGCTTATAATATCTGGTTCGAAATAGGCGAAGAATTGAAATTAAAAGGATATGATATTGAAGCAGAAATGCCGAAAAAGCAGGCAGAGCTATGTTTAAAACAATTGAAAAAATCAAATTGAACTTCTCGATAAATCAAAAAAGCAAGCTAAAATAGCTTGCTTTTTTGGAAGGGTCAAAAGGACTTTCCTCTTGCTGTCAACAGGTGCGCTGCACCTTTCTCCCGAATTTTTGCACCTATAGCTTTAAATTCGGCGCTATGTGTTCCGGTCCTGCCATATCTAACAAAAGCACCGAAAAAATCGGTGCTTTTGTTTTTTTCTAACCACTACAAAAAGAGATATTGGTTGATTTTATATATGATATTGAAGCTTTAATTTAAAATGTAATTTATCTTTTAGTATATACTCCAATTATTAAACCATTTTCTTCTTTCATTTCTTTCAATTCAAGCCTAATCTTTTTATTATTTTCCTCAAAAAGTCTAATTCCACTTCCTAAAATAACCGGAGCTGTTGTAATTTGATATTCATCAATTAAATCTTCTTTTACACATTGATTTAATAAACTCGCACCTCCGCATATCCATATATTTTTTCCGTTTTCTTTCTGTAATCTATTAATTAGTTCTTTCATATTCATATTAACATATTTTATATTTG
>DESD01000014.1:48533-49741 GCA_002361935.1 Ruminococcaceae bacterium UBA3323
CATATTTTATATTTGGAGTATCTTCAAATCTTTTTCTAGTTAAAACATAACTTTGTAAATTTTCATATACCCACTTATCCGGTGATAATTCATTTATTATTTGCTTATATGTAGTTGCTCCTAAAATAACAGTATCTATATCTTTAATAAAAGTTTCATATCCATAATCACTATCATAGTTTTCATTATTTCCTAAAATCCAGTCAACATTTCCTTTGCTATCTGCAATAAATCCATCTAAACTTTGCGAAATATATAAAATAACTTTTCGTTTCATATATCTTTATCTCCCGTATCAATTGCTGGTTGTCAATTCGATTATAGCATAGTCAAAACTTTTTACAAGACACTTGCAAGCAGAAAACCTGAATTTTCCGATAAACAAAGCAACAAATAAAATAATGATTGTTAAGTGTATTGGTTATTTTGCTTATTAACTCTATATCTAATATGCTTACACTATGTCCGCATTCCGAGCAAGTCCATTTTTCTGTTATATCTTTGTCTGCTTGACGCCTTCTTTTCATCTGTCCATCGCATTCAGAACATAAAACAGGTATTTTCAATTTATATATGTAATTTGAACGATCTGTATTTTTGGTTGTATCTCTGTCATCCTTTATGTTGTTAGCCTGATTAAATATATCTGTATCAACAATCTGAGGATACAGATCATCACCCAAATACTTTTTGTTTTCGATTATTCTTCTAATTTTATTTTTGCTCCACTTAACTTGATTAGGCAAATATTCAATTTCTTTTTGAATAAGCAAATTTGAAATCTTCAGTAAAGATAATCCGTTAATATATTCTTTAAACACTTGGTTTACAACTTCAGCTTCTTTATCATCAACCACAATTCTGCCATTTTCAAACTTATATCCATAAATTATGTTTCTATTTTTAATATTCACTTTTTATACCACCATTTCATTAAAGTTCAATCCGCCAAGCAAAGTAAAATTCAATTCATTATTACTGACTAATACAATCTTCTTTACAATCTCTTCGAACAGTTCTTCGTGCTTACCTTGATATTGAAATATGCTTTAACAGGGTCACTTACATCTGCACCATAGGTTACAATATCCTGCAGCTGTCCTGTCTGCGGACCGATTTTCTCATCTGTCCAAGTAATAACACCCTTACGGCTGCCGTTTTTCTTGTCTGCCGTAACAAGAACTTAAAACCAGCCTTTTCCTGACTTG
>DESD01000039.1:0-17500 GCA_002361935.1 Ruminococcaceae bacterium UBA3323
TATGGAAAAATATTTAATTAATCCAAACCAAAAAATCAGTAAAATTAATAAGGACATTTACGGTCACTTCAGCGAGCATCTCGGCCGATGCATTTATGATGGAATTTATGTAGGCGAAAATTCAAAAATTCCGAATATAAACGGTATGAGATGTGATGTTGTAAATGCGCTGAAGGATATGGGTATTCCTGTTCTTCGCTGGCCGGGCGGATGCTTTGCCGATGAATACCACTGGAAGGACGGTATTGGTCCGAAAGAAAGCAGAAAGAAAATGATAAATACTCATTGGGGCGGTGTTGTTGAAGATAATTCCTTTGGTACGCATGAATATTTTGAGCTTTGCAGGCAGCTTGGATGCGATGCATATATAAACGGAAATGTTGGTTCCGGTTCTGTTCGGGAAATGAATGAATGGGTTGAGTATATGACCTTTGACGGTGTTTCTCCTATGGCGGAGCTGCGCAAGCAGAACGGTCATGAAAAGCCATGGAAAATCAAGTATTTCGGTGTAGGCAATGAATCATGGGGCTGCGGCGGAAATATGGACCCTGAATATTATGGCTGCCTTTATAAAAGATATAATACCTATGTAAGGGATTATGACGGCAATAACCGAATTAAGAGAATTGCCTGCGGTCCGAACGGAAGTGACTATCATTGGACCAAAGAGGTTATGGATAAGGTTAAGCATCAGGCACAGGGTATTGCTCTTCATTATTATACACTGCCTACAGGAAATTGGGAACACAAGGGTTCTTCAACAGAATTTGATTTGAAAGAATATAACTCCACTATATGCAAAGCCTATAAAATGGAAGAATTGATTAACAATCATCTTGCTGTTATGGATTCAGTTAATCCGCAGAAATGGGTTAAGCTTATTATTGATGAATGGGGAACATGGTATGATGTTGAGCCGGGAACCAATCCGGGATTTCTTTATCAGCAGAATACAATGCGTGATGCAATTGTGGCTGCATTAACACTTAATATTTTTAATAAGCATGCAGACAGAATCATGATGGCTAATATTGCCCAAACGGTTAACGTTTTACAGGCTGTTATTCTTACCGAGGCTGATAAAATGGTTCTTACTCCTACATACCATGTTTTCAAAATGTATAAGGATCATCAGGAGAATACACTTGTTGGTTCTTATATTACAACGAATGAAATTGAATCTGCTAATGATCATAAGAAATTTCCTCAGCTTCTTGAATCTGCTTCAATTGATGAAAACGGAACTATTTACTCCACAATTACAAATACTTCTGCTGCAAAGGCTGCAAAAGTGAAATGCCAGATTGCCGACACTAAGGTAAAATCAATTAAGGCAGAGATATTAACAGGGGATATTCACGATAAAAACGATTTTGAACATTCTGATTTTGTTAAAACAGTTGAATTTTCGGATTTCAGACCATTAAAAGACGGTTTTACGGCAACGATTCCTGCCTGCTCGGTTGTTAAATTTGTTATTGAGAAGTAATGGAACATTTATGTAAAAAATGCCTTTTGCTGGAAGCGGGAGAGGATGCAGCCTTTCAAACCGTTTCAGATTATCTGAAAACGCTTGATAAAGCTTTGATTGTTGATGATGATTTGTATTCGGAAAGACTTTCATACTGTAAAAATTGCGATTACTTAATTTCGGGAATGTGCAGAAAGTGCGGATGTTATGTTGAAATCAGAGCAGCACTTAAGGATAAAAGCTGCCCTGATTTCGATTGTAAAAAATGGTAAAAAAGCAGCACAGGATTTTTTTTGATCCTGTGCTGTTTATTTTTCTTGAAAAAAACACATAGTATTCATATGAAAAGTATAAAAAAGATTAAACTGAAATTTAAATATGATTTTTCTTATCTTTTAAAGCCGTTAATGCTGCTGTCTTTTTTATCGGTAATTACTTACGGAGCAAAGCTGTTGGGTGCTGCACAGGCAGATAAAGTTTTTTTTGTTATAATTCTGCTTGTCATAACACCTATAGTCTTAAATCATATTCATAATTCAAATTATAAGCTGTCTTTCATGCTTGTGTTATTTATTTTAATTATTCTTTATCTTTATGTATATGATGATTTGTTGGTTTTTCTTGTTAAAAAATGCAGGAACAACGGCATTACCTTTGGTGTTGTGAATTCCATTTTTAATACTTTCGGTTTAACGGATTTTGAAAATTTAGTGTATTATACTTCATATGGAGGTGCGAAGCTGATTCATGGTGAAATCGTTACCGGTGCTGTTGATATTTTCAAGGCTAAGTTAAACAGCAGTGAAGCATCAATGTATCTTGTGGGAAGATATTTTTCTCTTTTTTCTGCACTCGGAATAGCTTTTTCAGTCAAAAAGCATAAAAAGGCCATCCTGTTTATAACTGTATTTACATTTTTGAGCGGAAACTTTACTGTTTTTCTTATGACGTTATTATTGGTTTTTACTCCATATTATTTCATTTTTCTTTTGTTTGTTTTTATATCGTATTTTATTTCAAATGTTGTTATGATCAAAGGCGGCTTTGCTGTAAACAGTTCAATATTTGAATTGTTTGTTTATTGTGATAACTATGTATATATTCTGGCGGTCGGCATATTTTTATGTGCAGTTTCGTATTACATTTCAAGGCTTGCAAAGGAGAAACTAAAATGGTAATATGTATTGGGTGATAATATGAGCGTAAGAGAAGAATTACTGAAATATCAGGATTTGAAGTATAAAGCCTTTCACAGCAGATTGGTTCCAAATATCGACAGTGATAAAATAATCGGTGTAAGAATTCCGCAGTTAAGAAAAATGGGTAAGGCTTTAACAGACAACAGCTTTGATTGGGATTATTATGAAGAGGTTATGCTACATGGTTTTTATATCGGTTATGCAAAATTATCCTTTAGCGAAAGGCTGTCACTGCTTGACAGCTTTGTTCCAAAAATAGATAATTGGGCAGTCTGCGATTGTGTTTGCTCAACTTTGAAATTTGTCAATAAAAATAAAGCTGAGTTTCTTGAATACTTAAAAAAGTATATGGATTCGGAAAATGAATATGAAATTCGTTTTGCCATAGTTATTTTAATGGATTACTATATTGATGATGAATACGCAGAACTTGCAGTTGATTATTTAAAAAATATCAGTAGTGATTACTATTACGTAAATATGGCAGCTGCATGGGCGCTTTCCGTTGCCTTTGTAAAATACCGTGAAAAGGTGCTGCCTTTAATCGAAAATAATGTATTGACAAAAGATATTCATAATATGACAATATCTAAAATCAGAGACAGTTTCAGAGTTGATAAAGAAACGAAAAGCTATTTAAAAACGTTAAGAAAAGTGTAGCATAAAATAACGCCTGAAGAAAATTCTTCAGGCGTTTTAACTTTTATTTCAGCTTATCAACAAGCATTCTGGAAACCTTGTAAACATCACCGCATCCAAGAGTGATAACCATATCCCCGTCTGTGCAGTTTTCTGCAAGATAATCGGCAATATCTTCAAGCTTATCAATCTGAATACAATTTGGAATTTTATCGGACAAGTCCGTTGCCTTAATTCCGATTGTATTCACTTCACGGCTTCCCATGATTTCCGAAACAACGCATTTGTCGGCAATTTGAAGCACTCTTGCAAAATCATCAAGAAGCTTTGCGGTTCTTGTATAAGTGAACGGCTGATGAACTGCCCATACACGCTTGTATCCCATTTTCACAGCAGCATTAAGAGTAACCTCAATTTCAGCAGGATGATGTGCATAATCATCCACAATGGTAACACCTTTGTAAGTGCCTTTTAATTCAAATCTTCTGCCTGCACCTTTAAAAGCTTTCAGTCCTTTGCAGATGCTTTCCGTATCTGCACCGCTAAGATATGCGGCTGCAAAGGCGGCAAGGGAATTCAGAATATTGTGGCTGCCCGGAACAGAAAGTACAACGTGAGCAACAAATTCGCCGTTATGGAAAACATCATATTCAGATTGAAAGCCGCCGGGAACACAAATATTCTTAGCAGTCCATTCACAGCTTTCCTTTGTTCCGAACGAAACCAGCTCTTTTTCTTCAATACCTTTCAGCATATCAACCGTATTTTCGTCATCACCGTTATAAATAATTGTTTTCGTGGTTTTTTCACAGAATTCTCTGAATGATTTTTTTATGTTTTCAAGATTTCCGAAGAAATCAAGGTGATCCTCGTCAATATTAAGAACAACTGCCATGTCCGCATTCATATGAAGGAATGTGTTGTTGAATTCACATGATTCACAAACAAAATTCTGGCTGCTGCCATATCTGCCGTATGCATCAATGATTGGCAGCTTACCGCCAATAACCGCGCTCGGATCAAGACCTGCTTCAAGCAAAATCTGTGTAGTCATTGAGGAAACGGTTGTTTTTCCGTGTGTTCCGCAGACACCGATGCAGTTTGAAAAAATTCGGCTTATCGCGCCAAGAATTTCAGCTCTTTCAAAGGTAGGAAGATTGGCTTTTGCAAATTCAAGCTCTTCATTGCCCTTTAAAATCGCATTCGTATATATTACAAGCTCAACATCCTCTGTAATGTTTTCCTTTACCTGTCCAAGGTAAACTTTTGCGCCTTCCTTTTCAATTCTTCGAAAGGTTTCCGTGTCATTATTATCCGAACCGGAAACATTGTATCCAAGTGCAATAAGGATTTCGGCAATCGGGCACATACCCGCACCTCCGATGCCGATAAAATGTATTCTTTTAACCTCTTTAAGTATTGTATCTATATCTTTCAAGAGAAATCCTCCTAAAAATGTTTTTTAGTATTATACTACAAATTTATTTAAAAATAAATAGTTTCGTTCATTAACAATGATTTTTTTTAAGCATAGTATGAATTGAAACTGAGGTGTTGTTATGAAATTAAAAAAATTTATTGTTCCCTTTACGGGAGATAAACGAATGATTTACGCAAAGGAATATCTTGAAAATCACGGCTTTGAGCACACAGGTAATTCTGAAAACGCTGATTTTGTGCTTCTTCCCGTGCCTGTTAAAGAAAATATGTTCAAAGGCTTTGAGGATAAAATTACATTTTACGGAATGGGAAACCGCAAAAGTGGCTTTGATTATATGAAATACGAAAGCTTTGTTTTAAAAAATGCATTTCTGACTGCCGAGGGTGCAGTAACCTTGATTGAAGAAAACACGCCGTATTCTTTGTATCGTGCCAAAATTCTTATTATCGGATACGGACGGATCGGAAAAGCGCTTCATAATATTTTAAAGGGTTACGGTGCCGATATAACAGTTTGCTCAAGAAGCAAGTCCTCCAAGGCTGAAGCAATCTTTAACGGAGCAGAGCATATCGGTTTTGAGCAGTTAAAATCAGTAAATCATGCAAATATCATTATCAACACCGTTCCTCATATGGTACTTACGAAAAATGAGCTTTCAGCTCTGAAAAAAGATGCTGTTATTCTTGATTTGGCATCCTTTCCCGGCGGCGTTGATACGCTTGTTGCTGACAGCCTTGGGCTTGTAGTTTTAAACGGCAGAAAAATGCCGTCAAGATACGCAGAAAAAACAGCCGGTTATTTAATTGGTGAGGCAGTTTCAGATATAATTGAGGAGGAATTAACTTAATGAAAATAGGTTACGCATTAACAGGTTCTTTCTGTACATTTTCAAAAACAATTGAAGCTTTAAAAGAGCTTGTTATGATGGGCTATGATGTTTATCCGATTATGAGCGAAACATCGTATAATACAGATACACGCTTCGGCGATGCAAAGGACATTCAGGATGAAATCATTTCAATCACAGGTCACAGCATTATTCATAAAATTGAGCAGGCAGAACCGATTGGTCCCAAAAAAATGTTTGATATTCTCTGTATTGTTCCCTGCACGGGAAATACGCTTGCAAAGCTTGCAAACGGAATAGCAGATACTGCAGTTACGATGGCAGCAAAAAGTCATCTTCGAAACAGCCGACCTGTAATAATCGGCGTATCTACAAATGATGCACTCGGAGGAGCAGCAAAAAATATAGGCAGTCTTATGAATTATAAAAACTATTATTTTGTTCCTTTCGGAATGGATGACTGCATTCATAAAACCAAATCAATGGTTTGTGATTTCTCCCTTGTAGCAGATACAGTAAAAAAAGTTGAGAACGGCGAGGAAATATTAAAGAAAATATTTTAAAATATTGTTGACTTTTGTGGATTATTTGGTATATTAAAAATATTAATATGCTTTTATATTAAATCGGGTTACAAAGAGGAAGTGCATAATTGGAAAAATTGATTGATCTTAAGGATATCACTGTAAAATACGGTGACAATGTTGTGTTGGATAAACTTAATCTTTATATAAACGAAAAAGAGTTTATAACGCTGCTTGGCCCATCAGGTTGTGGTAAAACAACTACGCTTCGCTGTATAGCAGGTTTTATTGAACCGAATAGCGGGGAAATTGTTTTTGAGGGTAAAGTAATTAATGATGTTCCGCCTCATAAAAGAAAGGTAAACACCATATTTCAGCGTTATGCTCTTTTTTCTCATTTAAATGTTTATGAAAATATTGCCTTTGGCCCTGAACTGAAAAAAATGCCGAAGGATGAAATAAGAAAAACAGTTGCAGAAATGCTTGAACTTGTTAACCTGAAAGGCTTTGAAAAAAGAAGTATAGACAGCCTCTCGGGCGGACAGCAGCAGCGTGTTGCCATTGCAAGAGCACTTGCCAATCATCCTCACGTGCTGCTTCTTGATGAGCCGCTCGGCGCTCTTGATTTAAAACTTCGTAAGGATATGCAGAAGGAGCTTAAGGCAATTCAAAAAAGGCTTGGTATAACCTTTATCTATGTTACGCATGATCAGGAGGAGGCTCTTTCCATGAGTGATATTGTTGTTGTTATGGACAAGGGCAGAATTCAGCAAATCGGCACTCCCGAGGATATATACAATGAGCCTGTTAATGCCTTTGTGGCGGACTTTATCGGCGAATCAAATATTGTTGATTCCATTATGATAAAGGACTATCTTGTAAGCTTCCAGGGGGCTACCTTTAAGTGCCTTGATAAAGGGTTTGAGCCAAATGAACAGACCGAAGCAGTTGTCAGACCCGAGGATATTGAAATCTGCAAGCCCGGCACGAAGAATACATTAACAGGGGTTATTACCGATGTTGTATTCAAAGGAACCTTTTTTGAAACCTTTGTTGATGTAAACGGTTTTATCTGGCTTATTCAAACAACGGATTATCATGAAATCGGCGAAACAATCGGCATGTATATTGATGCGGATGCTATCCATGTAATGAAGCGAAGTGAATACAGCGGCGAATTCGGCGATTACTCCTCTTTCTCTGATGAATTTGATCATATCAATGATGCTGATTATGATTGGGAGGCTGAAAATGAACAGTAAGTTATCCCGGATTTTATTGGACAAGCCATATTTAATCTGGTCTGCTTTGTTTATTATTGCGCCTTTAATTATGGTTTTGTATTATGCGTTAACCGATTCTTCGGGAGCATTTACTTTGAAGTATATTGAAGCGATTCCGCATTATACGCCAACAATTCTTCTTTCAATTCTATATGGGGTTTTTGCAACGCTGATATGCCTTGCATTGGGATATCCGCTTGCTTATTTCATATCTAAGGCAAAGCTGAGCTCACAGAGCACAATGATTCTGCTTGTTATGCTTCCTATGTGGATGAATTTTCTTATAAGAACCTATTCTTTAATGACCATTCTGGGTGATTCGGGAATTATCAATACTATTCTTGGCTTTTTTGGTTTAGAGAGCATAAAGATGATGAATACAGGCGAAGCTGTTCTTTTGGGGATGGTTTATAATTTTCTGCCTTTTATGGTTTTGCCTATTTATTCGGTTATAAGCAAAATGGACAAATCACTTATTGAAGCAGCTCAGGATTTAGGATCAACCAGACTTCAGATTTTCAGAAAAGTAATCATTCCGTTGTCGCTTCCGGGAATCATAAGCGGAATTACAATGGTTTTTGTTCCCTGTGTTTCAACATTTTATATTACGCAGAAGCTTGGCGGAGGCCAGATTGTTCTTATCGGAGATGTTATTGAAACACAGTTCCAGAATGCCAATAATTATAATCTTGGTGCAAGTCTGTCCTTTGTGCTCATGATTTTAATATTGATTTGCCTTGGTATTATGAATTATTTCGGTGCAGATGATAATGAGGGAGGAGTTATTATATGAAGAATAAGCTTTCCCATGGTGCAAGATTTTATATTTTTTTAGTCTTTGCATTTCTTTATCTTCCCATAATCATTATGGCACTGTTTTCTTTTAATGATTCGGCAAGCACCTATATTTTTACCGGCCTTTCAGCAAAATGGTGGAAGGAAATGGTTTCCAATGAAGCTGCAATGAGAGCGCTGCGGAATACACTTGTTCTTGCAGTTGCAACAGCTTTATGTTCAACTGCACTCGGAACACTTGCTGCAGTCGGTATTTTTAATTCCAAAAACAAGCTTTATAAAAAAACTATTATGGGCGTTACAAATATTCCTATGATGAATCCCGAAATTGTTACGGGTATTTCTATGATGCTCCTTTTTGCTTTTTCAGGTATGCTTGTAAATAAATCCAATGTGCTCGGCTTCGGAACGCTGCTTATAGCACATATTACCTTTTCCTTGCCGTATGTAATTTTAAATATTTTACCGAAGCTCAAGCAGTTTGATATGCACATTTTTGAAGCTGCTGTTGATCTTGGCTGTAAACCTGTAAAAGCATTTTTTAAGGTTGTATTTCCGAATATAGCAACAGGTATTTTCACCGGTCTTGTTATGAGCTTCACCTTGTCGCTTGATGATTTTATCATTTCTTATTTTACAAACGGACCAAGCTTTCAGACTTTACCGATTTATATTTTTTCTTTAACAAAAAAGCGTGTAAAGCCGGATATGTATGCTTTGTCTACGCTGATATTTATAGTAATATTTGTTCTTCTTGTAATTATCAATATTGTGCAGGCAAGAGCTGACAAAAAGGGTAAGAGTGATGCAAAATGAAAAGAATAATTGCATTTCTGCTTGCACTGTTTACTTTATTGTTCTCTTTCAATACGGTTGCTTTTGCCGATGAAGAGATATTTACTGCAGAGCAGCTTCAATACTATAAAAGCCTTGGTTTGCAGGGAACCTCGGTTAATGTCTATAACTGGGGCGAGTATATTTCCGACGGTTCGGAAGGCTCTATGAATGTTGTAGGCGAATTTGAAAGATTAACGGGTGCAAAAGTTAATTATACAAATTACGAATCAAATGAAAATATGTATTCCAAGCTTTCCGGCGGTGGTGTTTCATATGATGTTATTGTTCCCAGCGATTATATGATAAGCAGACTTGTTGATGAAGATATGCTTGTTGAGATAGATTGGAACAATATTCCCAATATCAGATACATTGAAGATCAGTATCAAAATCTTTATTTTGACCCGGAGCAGAAATACTCGGTTTGCTACAATGCTGGTACAACCGCATTGATTTATAATACAGAGCTTGTTAAGGAAAAACCAACAAGCTGGAAAGTGCTGTGGGATGAACAATATAAGGATAAAATTCTTATGTTCAATAATTCCCGTGATGCTTTTGCAATTGCACAGGCAATTCTGGGTCAAAGTCTGAATACGGTTGATGAAAGCGAATGGACAGAAGCGGCAACTCTTTTGGCGGAGCAAAAAGACGCAGTCAGCCCTGTTTATGTAATGGATGAAGTATTTAATCTTATGGAAAGCGGCGAATATGCTTTTGCAACCTATTATGCGGGCGATTATGTTCTTATGAGTGAGAATAATGAAAGCCTTTCCTATTGCTTTCCCGAAGAGGGTGTAAACATATTTTATGACGCCTTCTGCATCCCGAAGTGCGTACAGAACAAAAGAGGGGCTGAAGCGTTTATAAACTTTATGCATGAGCCGCAGGTTGCACTCGAAAATGCAGAATTTATTTATTATGCTTCTCCGAATGTTACTGTAAGAAACAGCGAAGAGCATTCGCTTTACGGCAATCAGGCGGTTTATCCGCAAAAAATGCCTGTTGGGCAGTATTTTGAAAATCTGCCTCAGAATGTTCTTGAACTGCAGGCGGATTTATGGACAAATGTAAAAAGCGGAAATTTGTCTTTGGACAGTGCGCTTAATAATAAGAAGATTTATATTGAATCCGCTATTCTTGCAGGCATCGTTGCTGTTGTTGCTGTTTTTAAAATTGTATCAACAGTTAAAAAAAGAAAAATTGAAGATTTAAGTGATTTGTATGAACAGTAAAATTAAATGTGTTATATTCGATTTGGATGGTACGCTTGTAAACACAATAATAGATTTGGGGCGTGCCTGTGATTATCTGCTTGAAAATAATGGTTTTGAAACGCATTGGACTGTGGATGATTATAAAGCCTTTGTCGGAAACGGAGCAAAATTGCTTGTGGACAGAGCATTCAGCGGAAATTTAAGTCCGGAGCAGCTTGAAGAGCAGTATTCTGCTTTTAAAATAAAGTATGATGAGATTAAAATGGAAAATGCTTATGTGTATGATGGTATGCGCGAGGTTGTAAATACAATTAAAAGCAATGGTATAAAAGCAGCCGTATGCACAAACAAGCCGAATAAAGCGGCAAGGGGAATGGTTGAAGAGCTTTTCGGAAAAGATTTTTTTGATGCCGTTCTCGGTGCAACTGATGATTTGCCGAAAAAGCCTGATACTGCTATGGCTGAAATCATTCTTGCAATGCTTAATCTGTCTGCCGATGAATGTATATGGATAGGGGACAGTTCGGTTGATATTGAATCTGCAAAGAATCTTGGTTGTAAAAGCATCGCAGTTACATGGGGATTTCGCTCTGTTGAGAGCCTGTTGGAATTCTGTCCGGATTATGTTGCAAATAGCCCAAAAGATATTATGGATATTTTTAAAAAAATTTAAAATAAGTGTTGACATTTGAGGATTCATCTGTTATACTATCAATCGTTGTGAGCGAGAGTGGCGGAATCGGCAGACGCGCACGTTTGAGGGGCGTGTGGGGCGACTCGTACGGGTTCAAGTCCCGTCTCTCGCACCAAAAGCAGCTTAATTCCATTTGGAGTTGAGCTGTTTTTTTATTCTCAAAAACCGCATAAATACGTGCTTTTTTGAAATTTTCAAGGATATTCAAAAATACTTGGTGGATATATGCGTTGCACACTTATTGCACACCGTCATATACCGATTACGATTATGTTTAAGCACAAATAAAAGCACCAAATCTAATTTAGTGCTTTTACCGATTATTGCGGTGGATTTTCTAAGGATTCTTTTTCCAGGCTTGTTAGACTTTTTCAGATTTGATTACGGAAAATGTGCCGTTATCATTTTTTTCAAGTGTTAAGCTGAAGGATTGGAATTGCTCTTTTTTATCCAGAACAGAGCCGGCAGTTAATTCATCATCAGAATTACTGACTCTGAAAATTTCGTGCCATTTCCAATGATCGGCAGTATTCTCATCGTATGCTGAAATTATACTTTCGTTGGTATCAAAATCACTGCTGATATTATACTCTACTACATTGGCAACATAAGTTTTTCCCGATTTACTGATAGAATTTATTACATAGCAGGTTTGATTATCCATACCAAAAACAGGAAGGGCATAGGCATCCTTAGCGGAATCATATTGTGGCATAGAAATATCGCTGTTCTTTGTATCGGCGGCTACATCCAGAATTAATTCATTACCGAAAACTTCCTGCAAATCGGAAATAATTTCTTCTGCGCTTTTATAGTTTTCACCATTATTTCTGCTGATGTGTGAATAAATCCAACCTTTATCAGCTTGATTTATATCATCAAATTCCGGTAATCTGTTGTTGAGATTATTATTGCATATCTGCAAAACATAATCTGCTATTGCCGATTTTTCATTCTCAGTCAGTTTATTATCTGATGCTGTTGTATTCGGAAGTACAACGGAAGGTGTTTCGTCGTCTGTTGACCTTAGAAACACAGTGCAAAGCACGGCTGTCAGTAAGATTACAGCTATCAGTATACCTAAAAATATACTTCTTTTTTTACTTTTAAGCATTGAAATCCTCCTTTTCATATTTTTTTCTGTGTCGGATATGCACAATAAATTTGATACTCCTGTTTTATTGTCGCAAACCCTTAATGATTGTATCAGCACCAGTGCGTATTGATATTTTTCATCCTGATTCAGTTTTTCACAAGCCAATTCATCGGCACCGAGTTCGATGTCCTGTCGAATTATTTTGAATAAAAACCATATTATCGGGTTAAACCAATGCAAAAAGATTGTAAATAATAAAATGTAGTTTAATAATGCATCTTTTCTTTTAAAGTGTGAAAGCTCGTGAAGAAGAATATATTTTACAGTTTGTTTGTCTTTCTGCAATATTTCATCATTAATCAGTATTGCCGGTGCCAACAGACCGAAAATGCTTGGAGTTTTTTGATTGTTTTGAAGCACTATTTTTATATTTTTCTTAATATTTAACTGTGCTTTGCATTCGGCCAATATCTGCTCAACTTCACTGTTTTTATATTCCTCTTTTGATACTTTTTTTCTGATTTTAAGTGTTGCAGTTATAAAAACAGTGAAGCATAAAATAATTACAAAAAGCCATAAATATGGTATTACAATGTTTATGATTAATTTTTGAACCGGAATTTTGTTTGCAGGTATAGTATTTGAATTTACAGCTTCATTATGGCTGCTGTTTTCATTGTGTTTGCTGTTTTGTTGTGATTGCGCAGTGTTGTTATTCTCAATAAAATCATTGCTTCCGATATTTTTTATATTCTCAATTCTGTTTACAATTCCGGTTTCGGAATAGGTTAAATTTGACGGTATTTCAATTCTTATCGGAATTAAAAATACGGCTAAAACGACGCACCAAATGATACATTTGATTTTTGCCGACATTTTTTTATCAAAAATGTTTCTGACAAAATACGCAATAATTCCAACAATTCCCCCGAGAATGCTCATATAAAGAATCAAATAAAACACAGGGGAGAGCAGAGCCATTTTTTCGAGTATTACCTGCATTATTATTCCTCGCTTTCCAGAAAATTCAATAAATTCTGCAGTTCTTCCTTTGAAACTGTTTTATTTTCAACAAAATTCAGCAAAAGCTTTTCAGCACTTCCTTTATAAAGTTTCTTCAAAAAGGATGTGTTTGCCTTTGAAAGATACTTCTTTTCCGTAATTAAAGGGCTGTATAAAAAACCCTGTCCGTTATTTTTTTTCGATTCAACCGCATTTTTATCAACTAATCTGTAAATCAGCGTTTTAACTGTATTTTTATTGCGCTTTTTGGTTTTGTCAAGCTCCGAAACAATGTCGCCAAGTGTACTGCTTCCTTTATTCCAAAGCACCTGCATGATTTCAAGTTCACTGTCCGTTATATTATATTTACTGTCCATTTTCTTTTTCCTCACAATTCTATATAAAAAGAGTTACAGATGTAACTTTATATAAATAGTTTACAACTGTAACTCATTTTTGTCAATACTTTTTTCTGTTTTGGAAATAATTGACTATAAGTACTATAAAATCTCCGCTTTTTCTTAATTTTTAATGTTTCTATATGTATTGTAAAGTGCCTCTGCCTTATTCCAGTCTACTACATCAAACCAGTCCTTTATATAATCTGCTCTCATATTGTAATGTTTTAGATAATAAGCATGCTCCCATACATCAATGCATAATAACGGTGCAACACCAAGCTGAAGCGGTGTATTCTGATTTGCAGTTGTGATGATTCTTAACCTTCCCTTATCAAGCACAAGCCATGCATATCCGGAGCCGAAAACCGACATTGCCGCTGCACTGAATTTTTCTTTAAACTGCTCAAAGCTGTTAAAGCAGGCAAGAATTGCTTTTTCAAGATTTCCGAAAGGCGTTTTAATAGATGACGGCGACATCATATTAAAGAAAAATCTGTGATTAAAAACACCGCCGGCATTGTTCATTATTTCTGCTCTCTGATTGTTCGGAATAATTGACGATCTTCTCAGTATCTGTGTTAAAGACATATTTTGCAGAAAACAGTTTTTCTTTAAGGCGGTATTCAGATTATTTATGTAAGTCTGAAGATGTCTGTTGTGATGAAGATACATTGTTTTTTCATCAATAAACGGTTCCAATGCATCAAAGCTGTAGGGCAGCGGTTCATTTTCAAAGGGATAACAATTCTTTTCCATATTTCACCTCAAATGTTTTATCTAATAATAGTATGATTATTTTCTGATGAGTATGAGAAACAGCGCATGAATTTTGTTTTGAAGATCTTATCTAAATTATGATTTACAATTAAATGCGAATATGCTAATATATTTAAATAGTAATGGCAGAATATGCTTAATTTTCAGATTAAGGGATGATGGTTCATGTATTATCGCACACAGGCAGTTATTGATCTGGATGCTATAGAATACAATTTTAATCAGGTTAGAAACAAATTATCGAAGGATGTAAAGATATTATCTGTTGTTAAGGCGGATGCTTATGGCCACGGTGCAGTACCGATAGCAAAATTTTTAGATGAAAAATGTGATTTTTTCGGCGTAGCCTGCATTGATGAGGCACTTGAGCTGATTCATGCCGGCATAAAAAAGCCGATACTCATTCTTGGCTATACCTCCCCGGAACTTTTTGAAGTTATTGTTAAAAATGATATACGAATATCTGTTTTTTCTTATTCGGATGCAGTTTTATTATCTGATGAGGCCGTTAAACAAAATAAAACGATTCCTTTTCATTTATGTGTTGATACAGGTATGAGCAGAATAGGCTTTCAGTCGGATGAAAAAAGCGCAGATATATGCAGAAAGATTGTTTCACTGCCAAATATCAAGGCAGAGGGATTATTTTCTCATTTTGCAACAGCGGATGAAAAGGATTTAACAAAATCAAAAGCACAGCAGAATAGATTTAAAGAGTTTATAAAAATGCTGGATAACAAGGGAGTTAATATTCCGATTAAGCATATAAACAATTCGGCGGGAATTATAAATTTTGATGACACCTTTGATATGTGCAGAATGGGTATCATTACATATGGCCTGTATCCTTCGGAAGATATTGATAAATCCCGTTTGTCAATTAAACCTGCATTAACATGGAAAACACATATTTCTCATATAAAAACGCTTGAAAAGGGAAGGGAAATATCCTATGGCGGAACTTATGTAACGGAAGAGGAACGGGTTATTGCAACAATTCCTGTTGGTTATGCAGATGGGTATCCGCGCTGTCTTTCCAATATAGGAAAGGTTATTATAAACGGGCGGTTTGCCCCTGTTGTTGGCAGAATATGTATGGATCAGTTTATGGTTGATATTACGGATCTGGATAATGTCTGTCTTGACAGCGAGGTAATCCTTGTCGGAAAAAGCGGAGATGCAGAGCTTACAATGGAAGAGGTTTCCAATGCTGCTCATTCATTCAATTATGAGCTTCCGTGCAGAATTGCGTTAAGAGTTCCGCGAACGTATTATAAAAATAATCAGTTTGTATGTGTAAGAAAATATTTGAATAATTAAGAGTGAAGAAATATGAAGCTTATTACACCGACATTTTATAAAAGCTTTGCATGCATTGCAGGTGACTGTCCGGACAGCTGCTGTCAGGGCTGGGAGGTTGATGCAGATGAAGAATCGCTTTCTTTCTATAAAACCCTTTCCGGCAGTTTAAGGGATAAAATTGATAATGTTCTTGACAAGGACGAATTCGGAAATACAATTTTCAGGCTTGCAGATAATAAAAGATGTCCTTTTTTGAATCGTGAAAATCTTTGTGATATGCACATTGCAATAGGAGGGGAGCATACGCCTTATACCTGTAGAACCTTTCCTCGCTTTATCAATGATTTTGGCGGAACAAGGGAAATGGGAATCTCATTTTCCTGCCCTGTTGCAAGCGAAATTATGTGGAATTTGGAAGAAGATTTTGGTTTTGTTTCCGAAATAAACAGTCTACCGCCAAGCCTTAATGATATTGATGCTGAATTGTATTTTAATTTGCTTTCTTACCGAAAAAAAGCTTATTCCATTGTTCAAGACAAAAAGTTGAGTATAAATAAAAGATTGCTTCAGCTTCTTGATTATGCTTCAGAACTCCAGAAAGAACTGGATAATTATCGGGAAAATGCCTCGGATGTAAGCTTTTTTGATTTATTTAATAATCCGGAGGTTATTAATCAGCAATGGGTTGAAAAGGTAAAAAATCATAATATAACGCCTGTTTTTCCTAAGGATAAAGTATGTGAAAACATAGCTATGTATTTTCTTTTCAGATATTTTTTAACTGCTGTTTATGATTCAGATGTTCTGTCAAAAGTAAAAATGGCTGTTATTGGCGTATTAATACCTGCTTATTTCGGTAATGATGCCTGGACAATCCATCTTTGGAGCAAAGAAACGGAGCACAGCGATGTTAATATGGAGCGGTATAAATTCGAATTAAAAAATAATATCCATCTTTCTGTTAAAGAATTAAAAAAGCACCTCGTATGAGGTGCTTTAATTAGTTATCGGCTGATACTGCCGCTTTAGATTTTAGAAGCTTCATATGCAACACCAAGCAGACCTGCCTGATTGCCAAGCTTTGAATTAACAATTTTAACCTTTCCGAAGCTGTCCATAAGCTGCTTATAAATCTTTCTGTCTATTAAATCAATGATATATTTTTCATTCATAATTCCGCCGCCTAATACGATTAAAGACGGATTAAAGATGTTGATCAGGCTTTTCAGACCGATTATGATTTCATCAATCCAGCTGTCAATTACATGGCGGATTTCGGGATTGCTGAAGTTTTCTTCCTGAAAAATTTCAAGCCCGTTCAATTCTTTTCCTGTAATCTTATTCACTGCCTTAACCAGTGAAGTTGCAGATGCATACTGCTCAAAGCAGCCTTCACCGCCGCAAGTGCAGCTTCTTCCGCCGGCATGTGTAATGATGTGGCCGAATTCTCCTGCTGAAGAAGAGGAACCTTTGTAAAGTTTATTGTTAAGATAAATCGCGCCTCCGATGCCGGTTCCGAAGGTTAAACAAATGAAATCCGATGTACCGACTGCCGCACCGAACTTAGCTTCTCCTGTTGCAGCAGCATTAACATCGTTTTCAACATAGGTAGGTATTCCTGTTTTATTCTCAATAATTTTTTTTACCATCATTCCGGTATAATAGGGGATATTGTCTGTTGAATAAACAACTATGCCGTTAACGGAATCAACCTGACCAGCTGTGCTGATTGCTACTCTGTCGATATTTTCATAACTTTCAATAATTTCAATTACCTTATTTATGATAAACTGACCGCCTTTTTTAGCGTCTGTCGGTATCGTATGCTTATCTGAGAGATTGAAATTTTCATCGCTGAGGGCATATTTTATATTTGTTCCGCCAATATCAAATGTTAGAATTTTCATTTCTTTACCTCAAATTCATTCTTTTTGTTAATTATATCAACAATATTTGTTAAATTCAATGTATTATT